>JAKLKR010000211.1 GCA_023150565.1 Planctomycetota bacterium | reverse complement strand
CCAGGGCGGCGGCGGCGGCGGCGCGCACCCCGGCGCCGCCGGGGCAGGACAGCTCGAGCGCGCCGTCCTCCAGGCGCTGGGCCACCACCTCGTCGACCACCGCCCCGCCGGGGGCGAGCAGGCGGGCGAAGCGCGCCCGCCCCGGTTCCGGCAGCGCGCGGTCCAGGCACGGCACCGGCGCCAGGCGCACCAGCGCCAGGGCGGCGGGGGCGGGCGGGGTGAGCCAGCGGAAGGTCAGGGGCATGGCGCCAGCCGCTCCCCGTCCCAGCGCACCGCGACATCGTCGCGCCGCACCCGTTCCCAGGCGAAGCCGGCGAGCAGCCCGGCGGGGGTGCAGGGCGCCTCGTCGCCGCGCAGGCCGCAGGCGCGGGCGAGCAGCCCGCACAGCCCGGCGGCGCGGTAGCGCGTGCGCAGCTCGGGCGCGCCCACCGCGCCGTGGAACTTCGACAGCTTGCGCTCGCGGTCCTGCTCGAGCAGCAGCAGGTGGTGGCGGTAGGCCGGGGTGGGCAGGCCGAGCAGCCGCTGCAGCGCCGCCTGGGTGGCGGTGGAGGGGGCGATGTCGCGTCCGCGCACCACCCGCGTCACCCCCGCGGCGGCATCGTCGACCACCACCGCCAGCTGGTAGGCCACCGCGCCGTCGCGCCGCCGCACCACCGGGTCGCCGGCCGCCGCCGCCGGGTCGTGGGCGAGCCCGAGGCCACCCTCGTCCTCCGGCGCGAACACCCCGTCGGGCAGGCGCGCGCGCAGCGGCAGGGCGCAGGCGCGCCAGCCGCCGGCGGGCAGGGGGGTGCCGCGCGCGCGGTTGTCGTAGGCCCAGGCGCCGTCGGGCGCGCGCCGGCCGCCGGCGGCCAGCTCGCTGCGGCTGATCGAGCAGGGGTAGAGCGCGCCCAGGGCGGCCAGGCGGTCGAGGGCGGCGGCATGGCGGGCGGCGTGCGCCGACTGGCGCTCGACCGCGTCCCAGTCCAGCCCGAACCAGGCCAGGTCGTCGAGCAGGGCGTCGGCGTGGGCGGGGGTGCAGCGTGCGGGATCGAGGTCCTCCAGGCGCAGCAGCAGGCGCGCCCCGCGGCTGCGCGCGTCGAGCCAGCACAGCAGGGCCGCCAGCAGGGTGCCGGGGTGGGCGGGGCCGGTGGTCGAGGGGGCGAAGCGGCAGGTGTCCATGAGGGGTTGATGGTTCGCGGTTGATGGATGGCGGCTGACCTGGTTGTGCGACAACCATCGACCGCCAACCGTCAACCCGACGCAGTCGCGCGCGCGATCAGGTCCTCGGCGCACCAGGCGATCAGCGCCTCGTGGCGCGGCTCGGTCAGGCGGTGGTCGCCCTCGACCAGGTGCAGCTCGGCGCCGGCGCGCTCCTGCGCCCAGCGCACGCTGAAGCGGTGGTCGACGGTGCCGTCCTGGCGGCCGTGCACCACCGCGGCGGGGATGCCGGGCTCGCCCGGCAGCTCGGGCAGGGCGGCGCAGCTCTGGTGGAAGGCCCAGCCCAGCGGCAGCTCGCGCTCCTCGCCGTGGTGCCAGAAGGGCAGCGCGCCCTGGCGCTGCCAGGCCGCCAGGGCGTGCGGCCCCAGGCGCGCGGCCATGGTGGTGGTGAAGCCGAAGGCGGGCGCGATCAGCACCAGCGCGCGCGCGCGCGGCACCCGCCCCTGCGCCGCCAGCAGGGCGGCGAGGTAGCCGCCCAGGCTGGAGCCCACCAGCAGCGCCCCGCGCCCGTCGTCGGGCAGGGCGGCGACCGCGGCGGCGGCGCGATCGGCCAGGCGGTCGAAGGTCAGGCCGGCGAAGTCGCCGCCCTCGAGGTCGGGGATGGTGTAGCTGGCGCAGCGCCCGGCCAGGCGCTGGCGCAGGCGGTTGCCCTTCTCGGTGCGCGCCCCGGAGGCGAAGCCGTGCAGGTAGACGACGTGCATCTCAGCGCTCGGCCTGCGCCAGCGCCGCCGCCATCGCCGGCGCGGTGATACCCCAGTGGCTGGCCTGCCAGCGCACCTGACCGCCCGCGAGCAGGAACAGCTGCGGGCTCTGGTGCACGAAGCCGAGGCGGGTGGCGAGCCAGGTCGAGAGCGGGCGCGCGGTCTGCACCACCACCATCCCGGCCGGGGCGGGATGGGCGGCGAGGTGGGCCTGGACCTGCTCGAGGGCGGCGAAGCTCACCGGGCAGGCGTTGGAATGCTTGAGGATCCACGCCGGCAGGGCCGAGGCGATCAGCGCCTCGGCCGCGGCCTGGTCGGCGAGCTGGGGGATGGTCATGGGTGGTCGTCGTCCCGCACGATGGTGAAATGCACGGCGCCGGTGATGCCGCTGGCGTGGAAGCGGTTGCCGACCCGCAGGTCGATGCCGAGCGGCAGCAGGCTGCCGTCGATCTCGATGCGCCGCCAGCGCTGGATGCGCGCGGTGCAGGCGATAGCCGCCTCGCCGGCGGCGCGCACCCCGGGCCGGCGCGTCATCCCCACCACCCAGCCGAGGTCGGCGTGGTCGACCACCCCGCGCACGCTGCCGTCGCCCTCGGGCGAGATGGTGCCGGCGAACTGGCCCGAGAAGCGGTCGGCGGCCGGGGTGCCGGTATCGTCGGCGGCGCGCACCAGCAGCTCGCGCAGGGTCACGGTGCCGGCGGCCTCGCCGGACACCGCCACCTCGCCGTCGAGGGTGAAGATGGGGTGGTCGGCCTCGAGCGGGATGGTCATGCCGCCGAGCGCCACCGTGCCGCGGCGCAGGTGGCCGCCGATCTTGGCCGCCAGCGCCGCCCCCCGCCGCACCAGGGTGCCGCGCAGGTCGGCGTCGAGCGCGCGCAGCATGTCGCCGCCGGCGTCGGGGGCGCCCATCGACACCCCGCGCAGGGTCAGGCGGCGCACCGTGGCGGTGGTCTCGGCCCCCACCGCCAGCTCGGCCTCGGCGCTGAGCGCGCCCTTGAGGCGGGGCAGGCGCGGGCCGCGCCAGCGGTTGGCGAGGGCGTCGAGCGCCGGCAGGTCGAGGGTGATGGCGCCGGCGGCGGTGGTGCCGGAATAGGTGGCGGTGGCGAGGGTGCCGCCGCCGTCGCGCGCGAGGGTGGCCGAGGCGGCGAACGGGGCCCTGGTCAGCGGCCCGCTCGGGCGCAGCGCGAACTCGCCGTCGACCGGGCCGCACGACCAGTCACCGAGGGTGACCCGGCCCTGGCGGAAGCGCACCCACACGTCCTTGAGGCCGTCGCCGAGCGGGGCGGCGGGATCGATCACCAGGCGCAGCTCGGCGGCCTGGCCGGCGGCCTCGATCCAGGCCGGCATCAGCCGGCCGAGCAGCGACAGCGGCAGCTCGCGGCCCTCCAGGCGCAGGGTGCCGAGCGGCTGCCAGGTGAAGGCCAGGCGCGATTCCGCGGCGGCGGGGGTGCCGGCGGCGCCCTCGCGCCCGCTCAGCACCAGCTCGAACTCCTCGCGCCCGGCGGCGAGGTCGTAGCGCACGCTGGCGGCGGGCATGACCTGCAGCAGCCCGTCGACCGGCACCTCGGGCGGGATGGGCAGGCGCGGCCCCGGATGCCAGCCGGGCGCGCCCGGGCAGGTGGCGGTCAGGCGCCGGGCCTGGGTGTCCCACAGCACGCGCAGGTTCTCGGCCCGGCCCAGGGCGCGGTCGGCGAAGCGCTGCACCTCGATCTGGATGCGGCGCTGGTCGGCCACCACCCGCGCCTTGCCGTCGCCGCCCTCCCACACCAGGTTGCCCTCGGCGCGGAACACCGGCGGGCTGGTGCCGCCCAGGCGGCGGTTGGACATGTCGCAGCGCACCACCGTGCCGTCGCCGACCACCGCCTCGGGCAGCCAGGCGAGCAGGGCGGGCGGCACCGGCGGCAGCAGGGTCATGGCCTCGAGCCCGCCGAGCAGCTGGGCGGTGCGGCCGTGGGCCTTGACCAGGTCGACGGTGATGCGGCGGGCGTCGGGCCCGGCCTGCTCCGAGCTCACCCCGACCTTGACCGGCCGGCCGTCGAGGATCCCGCCGCAGTCGAGCGCGAAGATCGCGCCCACCAGGTGGCCCTTGATGTAGACCTCGCTGATCGACGGCCCGTTCTCGACCTCGACCAGGGCGCCCTCGGTGAAGAGGTCCCAGGAGGCGGGCGGGTTGGACGGGGGGATGTGGTCGGCGGCGTCGACGATGCGGTCGAGCAGGTTGTAGTTGATGCCGTCGAACCAGCCCTTGAGGCCCTCGACGCGCACCGCCTGCAGCATGCTCGGCCCGCCCGGGTCGAGCGAGACCACCGCCAGCCGGGCGGCGGCCAGCGGGCGGTGGCCGGGCATGCCCAGGGCCACCTGGTGCAGCTCCAGCTCGGTGATGCCGCGCAGGGTGACCCGTCCGATGGTGAGCTGGCCGGGCAGGATCCTGGAATACTGCGCGCACAGCCAGGTGGCGAACCGGCCCGAGGCGACATACCAGTGCGCGGTCCCCAGGCATGCCGCCAGGAGGGCCACCAGCGCGCCGGCGGCGATCAGCCGCCGGCGCCAGCGCTTGCGCGAAGCCGCATCGGCCATGGCGGCAGGGTGGGGCGGGGCGGCGGCGGGCAACCCTGCGCCCGCAGGTCGACGTCGTCCTCCCCGGGACCGCGCGCCGCTGGCGCGCTCCTGGCCGTGGCCGGCTCTCCTGGAGCGTCGACGCCCACGTCGACGCCGCGGTGGCGCCGCCATGGTCCCGGATCGGTGCGCCGGAGCCTCCGTCGACGAGGGCGTCGACGCTCCGCATGCAGCTGTCCGCCTGTTCGTGAACGCTCGGTAGTACGGGGTGCCGTGGCCGGCTCTTCTGGAGCGTCGACGCCCACGTCGACGCCGCGGTGGCGCCGCCATGGTCCCGGATCGGCGCGCCCCGCCCGGCGGCCTGCGGCCGCTCAGCGCAGCTGGTGGCGGGCCAGCGCCCCCAGGCGCGCCACCGCGGCGGCGATGGCGCCGTCCCACCACGCCGCCGACAGGCGCAGGTGGTGGCGGAAGCGCGGTCGGGGCGAGAACAGGATGCCGGGGGCGATGCCGATGCCGGCGCGCTCGGCGTCGGCGTACAGGCGGGTGCCGTCGCAGGCGCGCGGCAGCTCGATCCACAGCACGAAGCCGCCGCCCGGCTGCGACACCCGGGTGCCGGCGGGGAAGCCGGCGCGCACCGCCGCCGCCATGGCCCCGACCTGGGCCTGGAGGCGCGGGCGGGTGCGCCGCAGGTGGCGGTCGAGCTCGCCGGAGTCGAGCAGCCCGGCCACCGCCAGCTGGGGCGCCACCGCGGTGGCGATGCTGGCCGAGACCTTGAGCGCCTCGGCCTGCTGCGCCCAGCGTCCGGCCACCAGGAAGCCCAGGCGCAGGCCGGGGGCCACCGACTTCGAGAACGAGCCCACGTGCAGCACCAGGCCGTCGCGGTCGTGGCCCAGGCAGGCGGGCGGACGCACCCCGTCGTGGGCGAGGTCGCCATAGGTGTCGTCGTCGATCAGCGGCACCGCGTGGCGGCGGCACAGCTCGACCAGCTCGCCGCGTGCGGCCGGCGGCAGGCAGCCGCCGCCGGGGTTGGAGAAGGTGGTGGTGCACAGCACCGCCGCCACCCGCTGGCCGTCGAGGGCGAGGCGCAGGGCGTCGAGCGAGATGCCGTCGACGCTCGATCCGGGGATCTCGAGCGCGCTCAGGCCGAGGCTGCCGATGGCGTGGGTCAGGCCGGGATAGGCCGGCGACTCCACCGCCACGCACGATCCCGGCGGGCACACCGCCGCCAGGGCGATGCGCAGCGCCTCCTGTGCGCCGTTGGTGACCAGGATGCGCGCGGGGTCGACCGGGGCCCCGGCGGCGAGCAGGCGGCGGGCGATGGCGCGGCGCAGCTCGGGGCGCCCGGGCACGGCATCGTAGGAGAAGCAGGCGGCGGCCTCGGCGCGCTGCACCTGGGCCAGGCGGCGGGCCAGGGGCGCCAGCGGCAGCAGCTGCGGGTGGGGCAGGGCGATGCCCAGGGGCAGCAGGCCGGGCTGGTCGGCCTGGCGCATGGTGCGCACCAGCAGGTCGCCGATGTCGACCGGCACCGGGGCGTCGAGCCGGCCGGGGGTGCGCGGCGGGTCGGCGGGCGCGCCGCGGGCGCCCTGGACCAGGAAGCCGGAGCGTGGCAGGGCGGCGACCAGGCCCTCGCCCTCGAGGGCGCGGTAGGCGGCGATGGCGGTGTTGACCGCCACCCCCCAGGTGCGCGCCAGGGCGCGCACCGAGGGCAGGCGCGCGCCCGGCGGGTAGGTGCCGGCGGCGATCGCGGCGCGCAGGCGCGCGGCGGTGTCGCTGGTGCGGATGGCGGCCACGCCGGGCATGCTCGCCAGGATGGCGGCCGGCGGCCAGGGGCAGGACACAGATGGCGGCGGCGGCGATGGACACAGCCGGCAGACGGCAGCCGCTGTGCCCAGGTGGACTCCGCCGCGCTGTGCCTGCCGGCGCCGCCGCCGGCAGGCACCATGGCCGGCATGAGCCCCGTGCCGCCGCGCCTGACCCCGTCGCCCATCCGCGCCCTGCTCGCGCGCCTGCGCGAGCCCGGCATGCTGTCGTTCGCCGGCGGCCTGCCCGATCCCGCGCTGTTCCCCGGCGCCTCGCTGGCCGAGGCGGCGGCGGCGGCGCTGCGCGACGGCGGCTGCCTGCAGTACGCCCCCAGCGAGGGCGACCCCGCCCTGCGCGCCTGGGTGGCCGGGCGCCTGCGCCGGCGCGGGGTGGCGGCCGAGCCCGACCAGGTGCTGATCACCAACGGCTCGCAGCACGCCCTGCAGGTCGCCGCCCGCCTGCTCGCCGGCCCGGGCGCGGCCATCGCCCTCGACGCCCCCGCCTATCCCGGGGCGCGCCAGGCCGCCGAGCTGGCGGGCGCGCGCACCGTCGACCTGGCGCTCGACGCCGGCGGCCCCGGCTGGGACCCCGGCCGCCTGGCCCGCGCCCACCGCCGCCGGCCGCTGGCGGCGCTGATCACCATGCCCACCGGGCGCAATCCCACCGGCGCCACCCTGTCCGTCGCGGCGCGCCAGGAGCTGGCGGCGGCGCTGGCGCGCTGCGCGCTGCCGGCGGTCGAGGACGACGCCTATGCCGAGCTGTGGTACGACCAGGAGCCGCCGCCGGCGCTGGCCGCGTACCACCCCGCCACCGTGCTCACCGGCTCGTTCTCCAAGATCCTGGCCCCGGGCCTGCGCCTGGGCTGGCTGCGGGTGCCGCCCGCCCTCGCCGGCGACGCCGCCGTGCTGCTCCAGGCCACCTGCCTGCACGCCAACGGCCTGGCCCAGGCCACCCTGCTGCGCTGGCTGGCGGTCAACGACCTCGACGCCCACCTCGCGCGCGTGCGCGCCTGCTACCGCGCCCGCCGCGACCACCTGCTGGCGGCGCTGCACGCCCAGGGCCTGCCCTGCCCGCGGCCGCCGGCGGGGATGTTCTGCTGGCTGCCGCTGCCCGCCGGCCTGGCCGGCGCGGCGGCGGCCGCGGCCGCGCTGGCGGCGCGGGTGGCGGTGGTGGCGGGGGGTGCGTTCCATGCCGGCGGGCGGCCCGACCGCCACCTGCGGCTGTGCTTCGCCACCCTGCCGCCGGCCCAGCTCGACCAGGGGGTGGAGCGCCTGGCGGCGGCGCTCGCCGGCCTGCGCGCCGAGGGGGTGTCCCATGGGCGGTGACGTGGCCTGGGTGTGGGGGCTGGGCGGCTACCTGGCGGTGGCCACCGTCACCCCCGGCCCCAACAACCTGCACCTGGCGGCGGCCAGCGCCGGCGGCGGCTGGCGGCCGTGCGTGCCCCACCTGGCCGGCATCGTGCTCGGCTTCCTCGCCCTCGCCGGGGTGGCGCTGCTCGGCCTGGCCGCGCTGCTGGCGGCCGTGCCGGGCGCCGTCCTGGCCCTGCGCCTGGCCGCCACCGCCTGGCTGCTGTGGCTGGCCTGGCGCATGCGCGGTCTGGGCGGCGGCCCGGCCGCCGCCATGCCCGCCTTCGACCTGTGGCGGGCGGCGGCCTTCCAGGCGGTCAACCCCAAGGTGCTGGGCATGGTGGTGGCCTGCGTCGCCTTCCTGCCGCCCGAGCTGCCGCTGGGCGAGCGCGCCGCCACCCTGGCGGTGGCGGTGGTGCTGATCATGCCGCCGTGCATGGCGGTGTGGATCGCCGCCGGCCTGCCGCTGTCAGTGCTGCTGGCTGAGCCTCGTTGGCGCGGTCCGGCGGCGGCGGGGCTGGCGCTGCTCACCGCGCTCGCCGCCGCCACCATGTGGCTGTGAGCGGCTGGCGGCGTAGCATCGCCGCCAGCCATGCAGCCCCCCGACCTGTGCCTGGTGCGTCCGTGGTTCGAGCCGGTGGTGCTGGGGGTGCGCCGGGCCTACGCCTGGGCGCCGGCCTACCTGGCGGGGATGCGCACCAGCTACGCCCAGGCCTACTGGAACCCCACCCCCGGGGCGGCGGTCACGGTCGACGGGGCGCGCCTGCTGCTCGACCGCCGCGCGCTGGTGCTGATCCCCGCCGGGGCGTGGTTCCAGCGCGAGAACCTCGCCCCCTTCGACCACTGGTGGAGCCACCTGCGCCTGCGCGCCCGCCCGGCCGTGCCCGGCGCCCAGCAGGTGGCGGTGGCGGGCGAGCTGGAGGCGCTGCTCGACGGCCTGTGGCGGCGCTGCTGGAGCGAGGGGGTGGCCACCCCGGCGGCCCAGGCCGAGGCGCATGCGGTGCTGGCGCTGGCGCTGGCGCGCATCGCCTGGGCCGGCGACGAGCGCGGCGGCGCCCACCCCCACCTCGGCGAGCTGGTGCGCGACCTCGAGGAGGAGGGCTATCCCCACCTCGCCAACGACCGCCTGGCGGCGCGCCTGGGCATGCATCCCAAGGCCTTCTGCCGGCTGTTCCGCCAGGAGGTGGGAGTGCCGCCGCAGGACTGGCTGCGCGCGCGCCGGCTCGACCGCGCCGCCGAGCAGCTCGACCTGGGAATGCCGGTCGAGGAGGTGGCGGCGGCGGGCGGCTTCACCGACCGCTTCCATTTCGGCCGCCTGTTCCGCCAGCACCACGGGGTCGGCCCCGGCTACTACCGCCGCCTGGCGGTGGCGCGCGGCGCGCTGGCGGCGGAGCCCGCGGCGGGCGCCGGCAGGCGGCGGCGGAAGGGCTGAGGGCTCAGGGCAGCAGCGTCAGCCGTCCGAAGCGGGTGGGATCCTTCGACTCGACGATGCCGTAGAACAGGCGCAGGCCGTTGCGTCCGCCGGCGGCGGCGGCGCCGTCGTTCACCGCCAGGGCGAAGCCGATGCTGCGGCCGGCGGCGAGCGGCGCCTCAAGCCCCAGCACCGCCCAGGGGAAGATGGCGCGGTAGCGGGTGGTGGCGCCGGCGCGCTCCACCGTCAGCGCCACCCGCGGCTCGGCGCAGTCGCCGGGCAGGCCGTTGTGCGCCCCCCAGCGCCAGCAGCGCGGGCCCTCGGGGCCGAGCGATAGGCCGTATTCCGCCACCTTGTGGCCGTTCCACCAGCGCCCGCTGTTGGGCTCCCACGGCCGGTCGGCGTCGACGTCGAAGGCGAGCTGGAGCGAATCCTCGCGCCACATCGAGCCCGGGTTCTGCTGCTCCTGGCGGTGCTCGGGGTCGTCGACCTCGGCGCGCAGCTCGATCCCGGCCGGGCCGTGGCCCAGGCGCAGACGCGCCGCCAGCCCCGGGCGGGGGGCGGCCGCCACCTGGCCGCCGGCGGTGAACGGCGCCCAGCCGGCGGGCTCCATCGCCGGCAGCCGCGCCCAGCCGGCCTCGTCGGCGGGGGTGGCGCAGAGCGCGGCGATGGTGGTGTGGAAGCG
>JAKLKR010000210.1 GCA_023150565.1 Planctomycetota bacterium | reverse complement strand
GCAGCACCGCCAGCAGGCGGGCGCCGGGGGCGGCGGCGGCCAGGCGCCCGGCGCCCTGCGCGGCGGCGGCGGCCAGCACCCGCGCCCGGGTGGCCGGGCTGATGGTGCCGCCGCCGGCGAGCACCCGCGACACCGTCGACGGGGCCAGCCCCAGGCTGCGGGCGATGGCGCGGATCGAGGCCATGGCGGGAATCCTCCCGGCCTCGCTCAGTGCGCCAGTCCGAGCGCTCGCAGCACGCTGCGGTCGCGCATCACCGCCATCGGCGAGCGCTTGGCGTTCAGCTCGACCATGCGCTCGAAGGCGGGGGCGGCGTGGGCGAAGAACTCCATCCAGCCGGCGCACAGGTGGGGCGCCGGCGGCTGCCCGGCGGCGGCCGGGAAGCGGTGCTTGGGGCAGCCGCCGTGGCACAGCTTCAGCCAGCGGCACGAGCGGCAGGCGGCGGGCAGGCCGTCGCGCTTGTCATCGCCGAAGGCGCGCTGGCGCGGCCCCTCGACCATCGCCGCCAGCGGCTCCTCGCCCAGGCGGCCGAGGCGGTGCTGGGGATAGACGTAGTGGTCGCAGCTGTAGACCGAGCCGTCGGCCTCGACCACCAGGGCGTCGCCGCAGGTCTCGGCATGGATGCACAGCGAGCTGGGCATGCCGGTCCACATCCCCAGCCAGTTGTCGAAGTCGCGCACGAACACCGTGCCGACGTCGGCCTGCACCCATTCGTCGAACACCGCGCAGAGGAAACCGCCCCAGCCCTCGGGGGTGACGCTGACCGGATCCAGCTCCGCCGCCGGATCCTGCCCGGGCGGGCCGGCGTAGTCGTGCACCCCGGCGCTGGCCGGGCGGCGGCGCTCGACCAGCGGGATGAACTGCAGGAAGGGCGTGCCCAGGCGGCTGAGGAAGCGGTAGACCTGGCGCGGACGGTCGACGTTGTGCGCCCCCACCACGCACAGCAGGTTGAACTCGACCTGGTGGCGGCGCAGCAGGGCGGCGGCGGCGAGCACGCGCTGGGCGGTGCCCTTGCCACCGCGGTCGACGCGGCGGCGGTCGTGCAGCTCGGGCGGGCCGTCGCAGCTCAGCCCGACCAGGAAGCGCTCCTGGGCCAGGAAGCGGCACCACTCCTCGTCGAGCAGCAGGCCGTTGGTCTGGATCGCGTTCTGCACCAGCTTGCCGGGCGGGCGGTGGGCCTGCTGCAGGGCCACCGCGCGGCGGAAGAAGTCGAGCCCGAGCAGGGTCGGCTCGCCCCCCTGCCAGGCGAAGGTGACCTCGGGCCCGGGATGCGCCGCGAGGTACTCGCGCACATAGGCTTCCAGGCGCGCATCGTCCATCCCCTTGACCCCGCCCTGATCCCAGCGCGAGAGATAGAAGCAGTAGGTGCAGGCGAGGTTGCAGGCCGGCCCGGCGGGCTTGGCCATGAGGTGGAAGGGACGGCAGGAGGTCATGGCCACGGCGCGGGCTCCCATGGGAATGGAGCGAGGTCGAGCCGGGATGCCAGCGCCGAGGCGGCCTCGTCGGTGGAGGGGAACACCAGCGGGATCGCCGCCAGAGCGCCGGTGCGCGCCAGCACCTCCTCGGCAGGGGCCTTGAGCGCGCTCAGCGCCAGCACCACCCCGGCCTCGCCCAGCTGGCGGGCGAGGGTGCGCAGCATCTCGCTGCCGGTGGCGTCGATCTCGTTGACCCCCTCGCAGGCCAGCACCACCGCGCGCACCCCGGGGCGTTCCGCCAGCACCGCCAGCACCGCCTCCTCGACCCCGGCGGCGGCGGCGAAGGTCAGGCGGCCGTCCGGGCGCAGCACCGCCAGGTCGGCGGCCGGCAGCAGGCCGTGGCGGCGCCAGTCGCGCCAGCGGCCGTCGGGATGGCGCGCGCAGTCGGCCACCCGCGGACGCATGGTGCGGCGCAGCGACAGGGCCAGGGCCAGCGCCACCGCCGCCAGGAAGGCCTCGACCAGGCGCGGCGCCAGCGCCAGCACCAGGGCGAAGGCGGCGGCCCCGGCCAGGCCGTCGTCGCGCTGGGCGCGCCAGGCGCGGCGCAGCGCCCCCAGGTCGACCAGCGGCAGCACCGCCGCCACCACCGCGGCGGCGAGCGCCGCCAGCGGCAGCGGGGCGATCAGCGGGGTGGCGGCGACCAGCACCAGGGCCACCACCGCCGCCGCCGCCAGCGAGCTGAGGGCGGTGCGCGCCCCGCTGGCGAGGTTGAGCGCCGAGCGCGACAGCGAACCGCTGGGTACGAAGCCGGCGGTGCAGGCGGCGGCGAGGGCGGCGCAGCCCTGGCCCACCAGCTCGCGGTCCAGGTCCACCCCCTGGCGGGTGCGCGCGGCGCAGGCCTTGGCCACCGTCAGAACCTCCATGAAGCCGATCAGCGCCACCAGCAGCGCCCCCGGCAGCAGCTGGGCGATGGTGCCGGCATCGCCGCCCGGCCAGGTCAGCGGCGGCAGCCCGGCGGGCACCGCCCCCACCACCGGTCCAGCGTACCCTGTCAACCACGACGCCAGGGTGGCGGCGGCCACCACCAGCAGGGTGCCGGGCAGGCGCGGGGCCCAGCGGCGCAGGGCGAGGATGGCGGCCAGGCAGCCCAGCCCCATCGCCGGCACCGGCCAGCCGTGGCTGGCGGCGCCCGCCAGGGCCTGCCAGGCCGCCCGGGGCAGGCCGGCGACCTGACCCGCCGCCGGCGCCCCCAGCAGGGCCGGCAGCTGGGTGGCGGCGATCACCAGCGCCGCCCCGGCGGTGAACCCCGCCAGCACCGGATGGCTGACCAGGCGCACCAGCGCGCTGGCGCGCACCAGCCCCAGGGCCAGGCGCACCAGCCCCACCAGCAGGGTGAGCAGCAGGGCGAGTTCGACCCAGCGCGCGCTGCCGGGCTCGGCCAGGGGCGCGAGGGTGGTGGCGACCAGGATCGCGCTCATCGCCACCGGGCCGGTGTGCAGCTGGTGGCTCCAGCCGCACAGCGCCCCCGCCACCGTCGGCAGCAGGGCGCAGTAGAGGCCGTGGATGGGCGGCAGGCCGGCGAGGGTGGCGTAGGCCAGGCCCTGGGGCACCACCAGCAGCCCGACCGTGGCCCCCGCCACCACATCGCCGCGCACCACCGCGGCGGTCAGCCGCGGCCAGCGCGAGGGGCGGAGGAAGGGAAGGCCGGCCACGCCGGCGAGGATAGCGCCGGGTGGGCGGCGCCCAGGTTGCGTATGCGCTACTTCACAGCAGATGCGGCTCGTAGAGCAGGCGCCAGCCGGTGGCGGCGGGCAGGGTCTGCACATGGCCGTCGACGCAGGCGTAATTGGCCTTGCCGCGGTGGCGGTCGGGAGCGCCGTCCTTGGCCTTCCAGCCCTGGCCGGTCTCGTAGGCGTCGGCGGGGGTGAAGTTGTAGTAGTTGGGCGTCCCGGTGGTGGCGCTGGTGTAGAACAGGCTCGATTCCCCCACCAGCGCCCGGCTGCCGGGGTTGGGGATCTGGTGCAGGCCGATGTCCCTGACCACGCACCAGGCCTGCCCGGTCATGGTCTGGTTGTTGGTGATGAAGCGCTGCGGCACCGCCGTACCGGCGTTGTGGAAGGGGTACGGGTTCATGCCGTAGCCGCTGCGACGGGGATCGAAGCCGGTGGCATAGCGGAAGGAATTGCAGCCCCACAGCAGGTTGCGCGCGGTGGTGTACTGCCCGGGATAGCCGGTGGCGGCGACGGTCAGCTGCTCGCCCTCGACGAAGGGCACCACCGCGTAGTACCACAGGTCCTTGTTGCCCACCGGGGCCGGCGGCGGCAGGGTCTGCACATAGGGCAGCATGCCGTCGTTGTCGCCGGCATAGGCGGTGATGCCGATCGCCACCTGGCGCAGGCTGGAGGCGCAGGCGGTGGTGCGGGCGGCGTCCTTCACCAGCGACACCGCCGGCAGCAGCATCCCCGCCAGCACCGCGACGATCGCGATCACCACCAGCAGCTCGATCAGGGTGAATCCGGGTTGGCGCATGGCGCTGACCTCGCTGAGCCAGTTTAGTCCACCAGCTTCAGCAGCGCAAAGTCACATTCCCGCCATCGCCGCCAGCATCCCGCGATCAGCAGCGCTCCCAGCGCAGGTGGATGGTGCGGGTGCTGCCGGGCCCGGGCGGCACCAGGCAGGTGGTGGGACGGCCCTGCCAGCGTTCGCGCCGATCCGGCGGCGGCAGGCCTTCGGGGATGGGCTTGGTCGACAGCTCCATGCCGCGCACCCGTTCGCCCCCGTTCCAGGGCGCGCCGGTGCGCGAGCGGTGCTGGGTCCACAGCGCCAGCCAGGGCCAGTCCGCGCGCTGGAAGCGGCAGCCCAGGCGGCGGCCCAGGCGGCGGTTGGCGATGCTCCAGGTGCCCTCGGCCGGGCCGGGGGCGATGCGGCCGGCAAGCACGTCGCCGCAATGCGGCTCGCCCGGCTGCGGCATGCGCAGGCACTCGGCCACCGGCAGGGGATCGCCGCACACCGCCTGGGGATGGCGGGTGCCATCACCGCCGAAGGGCGAGGCGAACACCGCGTCGAGCTCGGCGTCGACCTCGGCCCCGTCGAGCAGCGGCCCGCCCAGGCTGGTGTGCTCGCACCATTCCACCGCCCGCGGCGTGCCGCCGAGATGGGTGATGGTGGTGCTCAGGGCGAGGTCGGCGCCGGCGAATCGCACGCTGCGCCGCACCCGCAGCGCCGCCTGCGGCAGCCAGGCCTCGAGCGCCAGCTCGCCCGGCGCGCCGGCGACGGGGGTGAAGCGCGTCACCCCGGCCTCGCCGTGCAGCGGGCGGGTCTCGCCCGGCCAGGGGTGGCCGAAGCGGTCGCAGCAGAGGTTGGAGCCGGTGATGGCGGCCAGCAGCGGCGCCTCGGCTCCGCCGCCCAGGGCGGCGATGTCGGCCGCGCCCAAGGTGGCGGGATCGCGCGCCGCCCAGCCGGGCTGCCACAGGGGCTCGATGCCGTCGCCGCGCAGGCGCAGGCTGGCGAGGTGGCCGCCCACCAGGCTCAGCACCGCCTCGCGTTCGCCGCCCACCAGCCGGATCGCCGGCAGGCCGCGCCAGGTGCAGGGGATCGTCCGGTCGTCGCTCATGATGCGGCCGAGGCTACCGCCCACTGGCGCAAAGCTAAGGCCGATCAAGTGCAGCGGACGGCTCTTCTGGAGCGTCGACGCCCACGTCGACGCCGCACTGACGCTGCCATGGTCCCAGATCGGCGTATAAGAGACTCCGTCGACGTGGGCGTCGACGCTCCAAGTGCGGCTGTCCTCCCTTCTCCCTCCTTCGCTTCACGTCATTGGGCTACCGCCCCAGCCGCCCACGCACGCAGGAAGCCGGCCAGCTCGGCGCGCCCGCCGCTGCGCGCCTCGCGCACGAAGAAGCCGCTGGCGGCGCAGCCCAGCAGCAGGCGCTCGCGCGCCGCGCAGCCGAGCAGGTGGCCGAGGCCGTAGCCGGCGTTGAAGCGGTCGCCGGCCCCGGTCAGGCGGCGCGGCGCCGGGCACCACCAGCCCGCCAGCGCGCAGCTGCCGCCGCCATCCGCCTGGCCGGCGCAGCGCACCGCGTGCACCACCACCTCGTCGATGGCGAGGGCGCGGCGCAGGCCGCCCGCCAGGGACGCCAGCGCGGCCTCGGCGTCGCTCCCCTCGGCGATCCCGAGCAGGCGCGCCAGGCGGTTGGCCTCGTTGAGGTTGAGCCCGAGGGTGACGGGGCCGGCGACGGCGAAGCCGGGCAGGGCGGCGAGCGCCGCGCGCAGCTCGCCATCGGCGCGTCCGGCGGGATCGACGAGGTCGACCAGCACCCGCACCGGATGCGGCAGCGCCGCCAGCGGGCCGGCCTGCAGCGCCCGCCACACCGCGGTCATGTGCGGGTAGAGGGTCCAGTTGGTGCAGGCCAGCAGCCCGGCGCCGGCGAGGGCGCGGGCGAAGGCGCCGTCGGCCAGCACCTGCGCCAGCAGGGCGGGGTCCAGCTCGGCGAGCTGCGCCACCGCCGACAGCATCAGCTTGCCGTCGCCGAACTCGAGCGCGAGGGTGCGGCCGTGGGCGCTGCCCCAGCTGGTGGCGCTGGCGAAGCGCGCGGTCACCGCCGCGAAGGCGGGATGCACCGGGGCGCCGAGGGTGGCGAAGCAGTGCACCGGCACCCCCGCCGCCGCCAGCCCGTCGCCGAGGTTGACCGCGCAGCCGCCCGCCTCCTGGCGGCGCACCACCACCTCGCGCAGGCCGCTGCGCCCGGCCGCGGCCGCGGCCCAGGCGGCGAAGTCGCCGATGCCGGCCATCGGCGTCCAGCTGGCGGCCCCGCTGCGTTCGCCCACCACCGCCAGGATCTCGTCGACGAAGCCGTCGAAGCCCACCACCGCCGGCGCCGCCGGCGCGTCCGACTCCAGCAGCGCCGCCAGGCGTCGCATGGCGCTCAGCCCGCGACCCGGCGGATGGCCGGGTCGGTGAACACGTCGGCCTCGTCGCGGCTGCGGGTCGAGAACTCGCTCACCACCGCGCCCTCGCGCCCGGCCACGAACCAGTGGCGGGTGTCGGGGGCGAGGGTGCACTGCTCGCCGGTGCGCAGGTGGACGCAGCGGAAGGCGGTGACCACCCCGTGCTTGTCCGCCGGCAGCAGGGCCAGGGCGCGCTCCTGGGCGGCCGCGCCGGGCTCGCCGGGCAGGAACAGGAACACCTCGCCCTGGCGCACGCGGAAGGTCTCCTCCTTGCCCGGGTCGCCGTCCAGGGGCGGATGGCGGTGCTCGGGGCAGCACTGGCCCGGCAGCATCACCAGCTCCTTGGCGCAGCAGCGCGCGGTGTTGACGTAGACATGGATGGCGAGGCCGAACTCGTCCCAGCGCCCGAGGCCGAAGTCGGCCAGCTCGAGGGCGGCGGCCTCGTCGTCGCGCAGGACCAGGCCGGCGGCGCGCATGGCTCGGGCGGCCTGGTCGCGGCGGACATCGAGGGGCAGCAGGGTGGCGATGGCGGTCATGGAGGGCTCCGTGGGGGGAAGGCCGGTGGCGGCGGCGAGCAGCGCCAGCGGGCCCTGGGCGCGCAGGGCGAGGAAGCGTTCGGCGCCCGGCTCGTCGGCGGCCGGGCGGTAGGCGCAGGCGGCGCCGATGTGCCGGCAGATCGCCCGCGGTTCGACCCCGTGGCGCAGGCACAGGCGGGCGGCGCCCACCAGGCGGTCGTCGGCCGCGAGCTTGCGCCAGGGATCGCGCGCCACCCGCGCCACCGGATCCGCCAGCCGGCGGTTGCGGTAGCGCCGCAGCAGGTCGTCGAGCATGGCCAGGCAGGTGGCGCGCACCGCCGCGATCCCGGCCGGGTCGCGGCCGTGGGCGCGCGCCAGGGCCTCGGCGGCCTCGGCCCCGGCGGCGCGCGCATCCGCCACCAGCCCGGGCTGATCCATGCAGTCGGGGATGGTGGCGCAGCCGCGCAGGTGCCCGGCATAGGCCAGGCAGGCGTGGGTGAGGTTGTGCAGGTAGAGCTTCTGCCCCAGCACCAGGTCGAAGTCGCCGCACGGCTCCACCTGCGCCACCGCCGGCAGCGGTCCGGTGAAGGCCGCCGCCTCGACCGGCAGGTGATGGTAGGGCTCGACCACCAGGTCGAGCAGGTCGGCGCCCGGGGCCGGCGCCGGGATCATGCGCCCGATCGCGGTGCGCACGGCGCCGAACGGACGCGCCGACAGCGCCGCCACCGCCCGGCGCAGGATGGCGCAGGCCTCGGCGCCGTTCTCGCACACCAGCACGTCGAGCGGCCGCTCGCCACGGCGCTCCAGCCCGGCGGCAAGGGCAGGGGCCAAGCGGGGCAGCACCGCCAGCCCGACCGCGGTGGCGACCAGGTCGGCAGCCGCCACCGCCGCGGCCACCGCGCCGGCATCGCGGGCATCGATGGCGCTGACCGGGCCGACCGCGACCACGCGCTCGCCCGCGCCGTCGGCCTCGACCACCCGGTAGCCGCCGCGCCGTTGCAGCCCGGCCACCAGGCGCTGGTCGACCTCGACGAACACCACCCGCCAGCCGGCGGCGGAGAAGGTGGGGGCGATGAAGCCGCGGCCGATGTTGCCGGCGCCGAACTGGAGCAGGGTGGGCATGCCCCAGCCTGCCGGCGGCGGCGTGCCGAATCCGGCGCCGGTGGTGCCGGTTCCGGCGGTCAGAGGTCGAGCAGAAACCCAACCAAGGGCTGGACCGATATCGTCGGGTGGCTGCAAGGACGACGGAGCGGAGCGATAGCAGCGCTATCGTGAGCGGAGTCGGACGCCGCAGACGCCCGGCGAGATCGGTTCAGACCGCCGGGCAGGGTTTTTGCTCGACCTCGCAGCGCGGCCGAGCCGCAAGAAAGCCATTGTCGTCTCGGTCGCGCTGCTGGCTGTTTCATCGTGGGGCTATCGCCCCCCGGTCCCCCCGATCTACCACTCGTCGAAATCTGCGCGGCAGGGGAGGATTTCGACGAGTAGTAGATCAGCGGCGGGACGAGGGCGGGACCTTGAAGGCGGCCTTGTAGGCGCGGCTGAAGTGGTGCTGGTCGGCGTAGCCGAGGTGGGCCGCCACCTCCTTCACCGACAGGCCGGTCTGGGCCAGCAGGTCCCGCGCCCGGCGCAGGCGGTGGGCGGCGAAGGCCTTGGCCGGGCTGAGCCCGGTCAGGCGGCGGCAGGTGGCGGTGAGCGCGCGCGGCGAGCTGTGCAGGGCCTCGGCCATCGCCGCCACCGCCAACCCGCCGCGGTGGTGGGCCTCGAACAGCTCCTCCAGCCGCCGGCGCAGCACCTGGTCCTGGTTGGCGGCGAGGAATCCCGGCGCCAGGGCGCCGGCGGGCAGGGCGCGCACCAGCAGCCAGAACAGCTCCAGGCAGGCGGCCTCCTGCAGGCGCAGGCTGAAGCCGTCGCCCAGGCCCTGCTCGGCGAGCAGGCGCGCCACCAGGGCCGCGACCTGGCGCGGCGGCGGCGCCGCCACCTGGGCGGAGGCCGCGATCCCCGGCCGGAACAGAGGAAGGGCGCCAAGCGCAAACCAGATGCCGATGTGGCGCTCGCCCGCCGGCAGCAGGTCCTCGTGCCAGTCGCCGGGCTTGACCACCAGCACCTGGCCGCGGGCGAGGGCGAGGGCATGGCCGTCGACCCGGCAGCGGTAGGCGCCGCGCAGCGGCACGATCACCTCGTAGTCGCGGTGGCGATGACGGGGATAGGTGGCGGGCGCGGCGGTCTCGAGCAGGGCCATGCCGGTGAACGCCGGCGCCACCGGCCGGGCGAGGGCGGCGCCGGGGGGCGGCAGGTAGGGGTCGTAGCGCATGGCGGTGGGCATGGGCGGGCGCTTCTGGCGGGACGTGGAAAGGTTGGAACGGAGGTGAACCTGCAACCTCGCCAGGCGCGGGACAAGCCCGCGCCGTCGCTCGGCGCCGACTCCCCAACGGGGAGTCGCGTCGGCTGCGCCGAGGCCCTCGCTCCCCACCCCAAGGAAGACGACCATGGCATGGAAGAGGGATACAGGTGCAACTCGGTCAGCCCGACCAAACGAAGAGGCCCGCCTTGCGGCGGGCCTCTTCGTTTGGTCGGACTGACAGGATTTGAACCTGCAACCTCTTCCACCCCAAGGAAGCGCTCTATCCAGGTTGAGCTACAGTCCGTCGCGGGGGAAGGCTTGTATGGGCTCCCCACCTCCGCGTCAACCGCCAGAACCGCGCGCCCGGCGCCGCAGGGCCGGCGGCAGCGCTTGCCGCATGGGGGTCGGACTCTAGCGTGCCGCCCTTCCGCGCGACGCCGCCCGCGTCCGCCACGGGGTCCTCCATGCCTGCACGTCCGTTCACCGTCACCGAGATCCGCGACGCCTACCTGTCGTTCTTCGCCTCCAAGGGCTGCAC
>JAKLKR010000020.1 GCA_023150565.1 Planctomycetota bacterium | reverse complement strand
ACTGACAGACAAAGGCTGATTCCCGAACACCTCGCTGCACTGGCTACAACCGGTTCATATTGGCGCTGGGTTAGGCTAATGTCCATGCGCAGTGGTCAGCCGGGCATCAACGGTCGTGAGTATGGACAGTTGCCGCTGGGCGTTCCACCTCTCCCCGAACAACGCGCCATCGCCGCCGCCCTCGGGGATGTGGATGCGTTGCTGGCGGCCTTGGATGCCCAGATCGCCAAGCAGCGCGACCTCAAACAGGCCACCATGCAGCAACTCCTCACCGGCCAAACCCGCCTGCCGGGGTTTACGGGGGAGTGGCAACGGCGGAAGCTTCGCGACATCGCCTGTCTAAATCGCATCAATGTAATCCCTGCGAACTCTCCCACAGATACATTTGTCCACTTTAGCCTGCCCGCCTTTGACGGGGGCAAGGAACCAGTTGTCGAGTTAGGGGCGCTTATTGAGAGCAATAAGTTCGGCGTACCACAAAATGCTGTCCTTCTGTCCAAATTGAACCCGAGAATCCCCCGGGTGTGGGCGCCGACAGAAATCCCAAGCAACGCCGTTGCATCAACCGAGTTCCTGATCCTGACACCAAATGGGGAGACCAGCAGGGCTTTTCTGTACGTTCTGTGTGGATCTCCTGCATTCTGCGAGGAAATGGAACTCTCGGCTACCGGGACAACAGGAAGCCATCAGCGAATAAGCCCAGGAACAGCTCTGGACATTGAAGTAATGACTCCGCCTTCAAGAGAAGAACAGGATGCCATCGCCGCCGTTCTCTCCGACATGGACGAGGTCGTCTCAATCCTCCAATCCCGCCGCGCCAAAACCGCCGCCCTCAAGCAATCCATGATGCAAGCCCTGCTCACCGGCCGCATCCGCCTCGTCGAAGATGTCTCACGCGGAGCCGCGGAGAACGCGGAGGTGAATGCATGAATCTTCAACCCTCCGCGCCTCCGCGTCTCCGTGTGAGCCAATCCCCAATCAACGACCTTACCGGCATCATCATCGACACGGCCCTAGTCATCCACCGCGATCTCGGCCCTGGCTTGCTCGAATCCGTCTATGAATCCGTTCTCTCCCGTTCGCTGGAGCGGCGCGGCCTGCATGTCGAACGGCAGAAGATCGTCGCCTTCACCTATGACGGCATGGCCTTCGATGACGGTCTGCGTCTTGATCTCCTTGTGGAAGGGCGCGTCATTGTCGAGCTGAAGTCCGTCGAGAAACTGGCCCCGGTCCACAGCAAGCAGGTGCTTACCTACCTACGCCTCATGCATCTGGAGGTTGGATTGCTGATCAACTTCGGCGCGGCCACGCTCAAAGAGGGGCTGCATCGCATCGTCAACACGCTTCAACCATCCTCACGCGGAGCAGCGGAGAACGCGGAGGTGAAGGCATGATCCTCCAACCCTCCACGCCTCCGCGCCTCCGCGTGAGCCTTCCCGCCCAGGTGCCCAGAATCCGCGCATGAGCGAATCCCAGCACATCGAATGGAAGGAGTCCTGGAAGGACGACTACCTCAAGTGGATCTCCGGCTTCGCCAACGCCCAGGGCGGGACGCTGGTGATCGGGCGCGATGATGCCGGGAAGCCGGTGGGCGTGCCCGACGCCGCCAAGCTGCTGGTCGATCTGCCGAACAAGATCCGCGATGTGCTGGGCATCGTCTGCGCCGTCAACCTGCGCCGCGAACAGGGCCACGACCTGGTCGAGATCAGCGTCGAGCCCTATCCCTACCCGATCAGCTACCGCGGCCAGTACCACCTGCGCAGCGGCAGCACCAAGCAGGAGCTGAAGGGCGCCGCCCTCGACCGCTTCCTGCTCGGCCGCCTGGGTCGGCACTGGGACGGCGTGCCCATGCCGCAGGCACGCGTCCAGGACCTGGACCCCCGCGCCCTGGCCCGCTTCCGCACCCTGGCCCGGCGCAGTGGCCGGGTCGGCGCCGACCTGCTCGACGAGGACGACGCCCACTTGCTGGAGCGCCTGCACCTGACCGAGGGCGGCCTGCTGAAGCGGGCGGCGCTGCTGCTGTTCCACGCCGACCCCGAACGGGTGGTCACCGGGGCGGTGGTCAAGCTCGGCCGCTTCCACACCGACAGCGACCTGCTCTACCACGATGTCATCGAGGGCGACCTGTTCACCCAGGTCGAGCAGACCATCACCGTGTTGCAGGCCAAATACCTGAAGGCCCGCATCACCTACGAGGGCACCCAGCGCGTCGAACGCTTCCCGGTGCCCGAGCCCGCCCTGCGCGAGGCGATCACCAACGCCATCGTCCACAAGGACTACGCCGCCGGCGCCGCCATCCAGATCAGCGTCTATGCCGACCGCCTGCTGGTGTGGAATCCCGGCAGCCTGCCCGAGGCGTGGTCGGTCGAGCGCCTGCTGGCCAAGCACCCCTCGCAGCCCGCCAACCCCGACCTGGCCAACACCTTCTTCCGCGCCGGCAAGATCGAGTCCTGGGGCCGCGGTATCGACCTGATGCGCAGCGCCTGCCAGGCCGCCGACTGCCCCGCGCCCCGCCTGCGCTGGGAGGGCGGCCTGTGGGTTGAGTTCCCCTTCGCCCAGCCCATGCCCGGCGATGCAACCCCGGAAGTCACCCCGCATGTGACCCCGCATGTGACCCCGCATGTCACCCCGCATGTCGAGCACCTGATCCGCTGCCTGGACGGCGCGATGGGCCGCCCGGCGCTGCAGGCGGCCCTGGGCCTGAAGGACCGCGAATCCTTCCGCCAACGCTACCTGCAACCGGCGCTTGAGGCCGGCCTGATCGCCATGACCCAGCCCGACAAGCCGCGCAGCGTGACCCAGCAATACCGCCTCACCGAGGCGGGCCAGGCCCTGCGCGCCCGCCTGCTGGCCCAGGAGCCCCAGCCATGAACGCCATCGGCAAACCCGAGCGCGTGACCCAGGAACGGGTCAAGGCCCTGCTCCAGAGCCTGGGCTGGACCTTCCTAGGCGACTGGACCGACCGCACCAACCAGCCGGTCGAGGCCGGCCTGCTGCGCGCCTGGCTGGCCAGGCAGGGCCGCAGCGAGGCGCAGATCAGCCGCGCCCTGGACCTGCTCGGCCGCGAGGTCGGCAACCCCACCCGCAGCCTCTACGACACCAACCAGGCGATCTACGGGCTGCTGCGCTACGGCGTCGGGGTGAAGACCGGCGTCGATGTCCCAACTGAAACGGTGTGGCTGATCGACTGGCAGAACCCCGCCAACAACGACTTCACGTTCGCCGAGGAGGTAACCCTCAAGGGCGCCCACGAACGCCGCCCCGACCTGGTGCTGTACCTCAACGGCATCGCCATCGGCGTCATCGAGCTGAAGCGCAGCGCGGTGGCCATCGGCGAGGGCGTTCGCCAGCTCATCTCCAACCAACGGCCGGAGTTCAACGCCGGGTTCTTCGCCACCGTCCACCTGCTGCTGGCCGGCAACGACAGCGAGGGGCTGCGCTACGGCACCGTCGGCACGCCTGAGCCTTTCTACCTGAGCTGGAAGGAGGACGAGGCCGACAGCAGCGGCTACCGCCTGGACCGCCACCTGCGCAAGCTCTGCGCCAAGGACCGGCTGATCGAGCTGCTGCACGACTTCGTCCTGTACGATGGCGGAGTGAAGAAGCTGCCCCGGCCGCATCAGTATTTCGGCGTCAAAGCCGCCCAGACGCGGGTGCAGGCCCGCCAGGGTGGCATCATCTGGCACACCCAGGGCTCGGGGAAGAGCATCGTCATGGTGCTGCTGGCCCGCTGGATCCTGGAGCGCCGCCCCCAGGCCCGCGTCGTCATCGTCACCGACCGCGACGAACTGGACAAGCAGATCGATGGCGTGTTCACCAGCAGCGGTGAGACCATCGCCCGCTCGACCAGCGGCGCCGACCTGATGGCCCAGCTCGGCCAGGCCACGCCGCGGCTGATCTGCTCGCTGGTCCACAAGTTCGGGAAGAAGGGGGTCGCGGACTTCGATGCCTTCATCCGCGAGCTGAAGGCCAACCCCAGTCCGGCGGTGGGCGAGCTGTTCGTCTTCGTCGATGAGTGCCACCGCACCCAGAGCGGCCGCCTGCACCAGACCATGAAGGCCCTGCTGCCCGGCGCGGTGTTCATCGGCTTCACCGGCACGCCCCTGCTGAAGGAGGACCGCCAGCAGAGCCGCGAAATCTTCGGCGACTGGATCCACACCTACAAGTTCGGTGAAGCCGTCGATGACCAGGTGGTGCTGGACCTGGCCTACGAGGCCCGCGACATCCCCCAGGAGTTGAGCGCCCAGGACAAGGTGGACCAGTGGTTCGAGGCCAAGACCAAGGGCCTGAACGACTGGCAGAAGGCCGCCCTGCGCGAGCAGTGGGGCACCATGCAGCGGGTGCTGTCGTCGCGCTCGCGCATGGAGCGGGTGGTGGCCGACATCGTCTTCGACTTCGGCACCAAGCCCCGGCTGATCAGCCAGCGCGGCACCGCCATGCTGGTGGCGTCCAGCATCTACGAGGCGTGCCGCTACTACGACCTGTTCCAGAAGACCGGCCTGGCCGGCCACTGCGCGGTGGTCACCTCGTACAACCCGCAGGCGTCCGACATCACCACCGAGGACACCGGCGCCAACACCGACACCGAAAAGGAGTTCATCTACCACCTCTACACCGACCTGCTGGCCGGCGTGCAGCCCAAACCGGGCAAGACCCGCACCGAGGTCTACGAGGACGAGGCCAAGAGCCGCTTCATCAAGCAGCCGGCGGTGATGCGCCTGCTGATCGTGGTGGACAAGCTGCTGACCGGCTTCGACGCCCCGAGCTGCACCTACCTGTACATCGACAAGTCGATGCAGGATCACGGCCTGTTCCAGGCCATCTGCCGCACCAACCGCCTCGACGGCGATGACAAGCCGGTCGGCAACATCGTCGATTACAAGGATCTGTTCAAGAAGGTGAAGGGCGCCATCGAGGTCTATACCAAGGACCTGGACGAGAGCGCCGGCGGCAGCAGTCCCGAGGTGCTGATGCAGAACCGCCTGGAGGACGGTCGCAAGCGCCTGGATGGCGCCCGCGAGGCCCTGAAGCTGCTGTGCGAGCCGGTGCCCCCGCCCAAGGACGAGCTGGCGCACATCCGTCACTTCTGCGGCAACCCGGAGATCCCCGCCGACCTGTCCGAGCACGAGCCCGAGCGCGTCGCTCTGTACCAGACCGTCGCCAGCCTGCTGCGCGCCTACGCCGCCATCGCCGGCGAACTGGCCGGCGCCGGCTACACCCAGGCCCAGGTCGCCGCCATCGAGCAGGAGAAGGAGGGGGCCGTTGAATTGCGGAACCTGATCCGCCAGGCCAGCGGCGAAACCCTGGACCTCAAGCCGTATGAGGCGGACATGCGCCACCTCATCGACACCTACATCAGCGCTGCCGAAGCCCGGACGATCAGCGACTTCGCCGGCCTGGGCCTGGTGGACATCCTGGTGAAGAGCGGTCTCGGTGCCGCCCTGGCCAGCCTGCCGGCCGCGACGCGCAAGGACGAACGGGCGGTGGCCGAGACCATCGCCAACAACGTGCGTAGCACGATCATCAAGAAGCACCTGCTGGACCCGGCCTACTACGACCGCATGTCCACCCTGCTGCAAGAGGTGCTGGCCGACCTGAAGGCCAAGCGCATCGAATACCAAGCCTTCCTGGAGCGGGTCGCCGCCCTGGCCAAGCAGGTGCAGGATGGGCAGACCGACGCCACGCCCGAGGTGCTGAAGAAGAACCCCGGCCTGCGGGCGATCTACAACGCCTTGCTGGCCAGTCGGGCGGCGGAGGAAAGGGCTGGTTACGATGGCGAGGACGATCCTGTCCTGTTGCTGGCCCAGCGCCTGGATGCCCGGCTGCGCCAGGGGGCCCCGAACGGGTGGCGAGGAGTGAAGGCTAAGGAGCTGATTGTTCAGGGCCTGATATTCGCAGTGGTGCAGGACCATGTTCAGGTCGAACGCCTGTTCCCGATCATCGTCGCCCAGGGCTACTGATGGTCACTGCCGAGCTGCGCCTGGCCGAGCTGACCATCGCCATCGAACGCAAGGCGGTGGTGCATGTCCACCTCAGCGTCTATCCGCCGGCCGGCAGCATCCGCATGGTCGCCCCGCCGCATCTCAGCGACCAGGCCCTGCGTGCTTTCGCCATCCGCAAGCTGCCGTGGATCCGCCAGCAGCAGGCCAAGCTGCTGGCCCAGGAGCGAGAATCCCCCCGCGAGATGCTGACCCGCGAAAGCCACTGGGTGTGGGGTCGGCGTCGGCTGCTGCGCGTCGTCGAGCACGACGCCCCACCCGCCATCGAGCTGCATCCCCAGCGTCTGGTCATGCGCGTGCGCCCTGGCGCCGATGCCGCGGCCCGCACAGCTCTCCTGGCCGCCTGGTACCGCGAGCAGGTGCGCGAACGCGCCGACCCGCTCCTGGCCCGCTGGGGCGACCACCTGGGCGTCCGGCCCCGGCACCTCTACGTCCAGCACATGAAGACCCGCTGGGGCAGCTGCACGCCGGCCACCGGGTCGATCCGCCTGAACACCGAGCTGGCGCGCAAGCCGCCGTCATGCCTGGAGTACATCCTGGTCCACGAGCTGCTGCACCTGCTGGAGCCGACCCACAGCCGCCGCTTCACCGACCTGCTCGACCGCCATCTGCCTGACTGGCAGGGCCGCCGGGACCTGCTGAACCGCCTGCCCATCAGGCATGAGGACTGGGCGTTTTGACCGGCCTGTGTCCGGGCTGAGCAGAGCAGGGGCCGCCGGCGGGGGTGCGGCCGCAATCGGGGACATCAGTGGGGGGCCAAGCGGGAACGTTGGGGCCGTCACGCATATCAACTCCCGTACATAGTTGGTCAAAAGTTGGTCATCTGGTCACCGTCGAATGCTTGGTGATCGCCGTAGTAAAACAAAAAACCCCGGATAAATCCGGGGTTATCATCTGGTAGCACTGGGTGGAATCGAACCGCCGACCTAAGGCTTATGAAGCCTCCGCTCTAACCGCTGAGCTACAGTGCCGTACCGTGGGGCGGGGCTTTCTAGCCGCTTGCCGGCCGCTGGCAACCCCGGGCTGGCAGGGGGTCACTTCGCCACCCCGTCCAGGTACACGTCCACCAACTGCCCGGGCAGCAGGTTGGCCTTGGCGGCGGCGGCGGTGTCGCAGCGGTAGAGCAGCTGGGCCACGCGCACGTCGACCCGCTCGACCGCGTCGCCGGTGAGCGAGCGCTTGGGCTGCATCAGGGGTTCGCGCCGCACCAGGGTGAGGGGGATGCGGGCGCTGCCGCCGCGCACCACCGCCACCGCCGGGGCCGCGGGGTCGAGGCGCGGCAGGTCGGATTCGTCGATGTCGGCGCGCACGCGCAGCTCGCTGAGGTCGCCGAGGATGAGCGCCGCCTTGCTGCCGGGCTGGCAGTATTCGCCCGCGCGCACGTCCAGGCGCAGCACGGTGCCGTCGCGCGGGGCGCGCACCACTAGCCGCGCCAGCTCGGTGTCGACCGCCGCCAGGGCGGCGCGCGCGGCGGTGATCTCGGCCTCGGCCACCGCCAGGTCCGGCTGCCAGGCGCCGGCACGGGCCTCGGCCAGGGCGGCGGCGGCGGCCTCGCTGCGGGCGGCGGCGGCGGTCGCCGCCCAGGCGCGCCGGCCGGCCTCCTCGGCCGCGATCGCCTGCTCCGCCACCAGGGTGGTGGAGCGGGCGGCGAAGGCGGTGGCGTCGGCGGCCTGGGCCTGGGTCTCGGCCAGGCGGGCGGCCAGCGCCGGCAGCGATTCCGGGCGCGGCAGGGCGCGCAGGCGCGCCAGGCGGGCCTCGGCCTGGGCCAGGCTGGCGGCGCGCAGGGCGCGCTCGGCCGCCAGAGCGCGCTCGTCCAGGCGCAGCAGCTCGTCGCCGGCCGCGACCCGGTCGCCGACCTGCACCCGCACCGCCATCACCAGCCCCGGCACCGGCGGCGCCACCGCCACCGCCTCGCCCAGCGGTTCGACCAGGCCGGCGCCCGCCACCCCGCCGCCGGGGTAGGGCGAGCCGGCGGGCTGGCCCAGCACCGGGCCGATCGAGCGCGGGGTGGCGTCGTAGCGCACCTTGATCAGGGCGCCGCCGATGCCCAGGACGGCGATGATGGCGAGGATGATGGACATGCGCATGGGGTGGTCCTGGCTCAGTGGGCGGACGCGACGGCAGGAGGCGGACCGATGCCCACCACCCGGCCGTCGTCCATCGCGGCGATGCGGTCGGCGTGGTGGAACACCCGGCTGTCGTGGGTGACGATCACCAGCCCGCGGCCGGGCTGGCGGGCGATCGCACGCAGCAGGGTCATGACCTGCTCGCCGGTGGCGTGGTCGAGGGCGCTGGTGGGCTCGTCGCACACCACCAGGCGCGGCTGGTGCACCAGCGCGCGGGCGATCGCCACCCGCTGCTGCTGGCCGCCGGAGAGCTGGCCGGGCAGGGCGTGGCGGCGCTCGCCCAGGCCGACCTCGGCGAGCATGGCGTCGGCCGCGGCGAGGGCGGCGGGATGCGAGCGGCCCTGGAGCAGCAGCGGCACCGCCACGTTCAGGCGCGCCGGCAGCGAAGGGATGAGGTTGAAGGCCTGGAACACGAAGCCGATGTTGTCGCGGCGGAAGGCCACCCGCTCGCGGTCGGGCATGGCCGCGAGGTCGGCGCCCAGCACCTGGCAGCGGCCCTGGTCGTGGCGCAGGATCGCCGCCATCACCGAGATCAGGGTGGTCTTGCCGCAGCCCGAGGGGCCGACCAGCAGCAGCAGCTCGCCGGCCTCGACCTGCAGGTCGATGCCGCGCAGGGCGGTGACGGCGTTGGGGCCGCTGCCGAAGGTCTTGGTGAGGCCGCGGGCCTCGATCACCGGGGTGGCGTCCATGGTCAGCTCCGGAACACCACCGCGGGCTCCAGGCGGAACACCGCGCGCAGGCTGAGCAGGGCGGTGACCACGATGATCAGCAGCACCGCCAGGCCGTCGAGCGCGAGCAGCTGCCAGGTGGTGATGAAGGCGAGCTCGGTGCGGCGCAGGGCGTGGCCGATGAAGGAGGCCACCCCCACCCCGGCGCCGAAGCCCACCACCCCCACCACCAGGGCCTGGATCGCGGTCATGCGCAGCAGCAGGGCGTTGGTCGCGCCCATCGCCTTGAGCGCGCCGAGGTAGCGCAGGTTGTTCTGCACGAAGCCGGCGAAGGTCAGGGCGGTGATCGCGGTGCCGACCACGAACGCCAGCACCACGCCGATGCCGATGTTGACCGGGATGGGGGTGTTCTTGAGGTAGTAGCGCACGGTCAGCCACAGGAAGTCCTCGCGCGGCAGGGCGAGCAGGCCGGTGGTGGCGGTGATGCGCCGGGCTGCCTCGGCGGCGCTGGTGCCGGGGGCGGGGGCGGCGACCACGAAGGACATCTGGCGGCGCTCGCGCAGGGCGAACTGGCGGGCGCGGTCCCAGGTGGTGTAGATGGTGGGCTGGCCGGTGAAGGTGCGGCTGACCGAGCAGAACCCCACCACCACCGCGCGGCGGTCGTTGAGCTCGAGGGTGTCGCCGATGGCGAGCGGGCGCTTGCCGCCGCGGCCGTCGGGCTGGGCGAGCTTGGCCGCCGCCCCCACCCGGTCGACCAGCACCGCGTCCGGCCGGCGCAGGGCCTCGAGCTGGTCCGGGGTGACCTCGGGCGGGGCCCCGGCCAGGCTGGCGCCGTCGAGGCCGACCACCACGCAGGCCTGGTAGCTGCCGTCGGGCAGGCGCGCGCGCAGGATGCCCTTGTAGAGCGGCGCCGCCCACGCCACCCCCGCCACCGAGCGCACCCGGGTCAGCTCGGCGTCGTCGAGCGGCTTGACGTCGTCGATGTACTGCACGGTGGGATCCATCACCCAGATCGGCAGCCCGCGGGTGTCGTGCAGCAGGGCCACGGTGCGGTTGAGCACCCCGGTGAAGATCGCCCCCTGCAGGGCGATGAGCAGGGCGGCGAAGCCCACCCCCAGCAGCATGCCGACCACCGTCGAGCGGTTGCCGAACAGCATGAGCAGGGCGATGCGGTTCACGGCCTGCCGTCCTCCGCCGCCAGGGCGCGGATGCCGCCCAGGCTGAACCGGGCGATGTGGGCGGCGAGGGCGTCGAGCTCCTCGGGGGTGCGCGGCACCGCGCGGCCGAGGCGTTCCAGCACCGGGCGGCCGGCGAGCCAGATCATGCACTGGCCGATCACGCTGGCGGTGCAGCGGTCGACCAGCGGGTCCTCGGGCGGGCGCCCGATCAGGCGGGCGACGATGCCGCGCAGGCGGCGGTGCTGCGGGCGGATCACCAGCTCGACCAGCAGGTCCATCATCGGCCCCGGCTCGGCCAGTTCGCGCGACCACATGCGCGCCAGCCAGGCGAGCGGGCCCTCGTGCACCACGATGCGGCCGAGCAGGGCGCGCACGAACTCGCGCAGGCGCTGCTCGGGATCGCCGTCCTCGGCCGGCAGCGGGCTGAGGCGCTCGACCAGGGCGTGGGCGCGCTCGGCGAGGGCGCGGTAGAGCCGCTCCTTGCCGCCGAAGTGGTAGTTCACCGCCGCGATGTTGGCGCCGGCGCGGGCGCAGATGCGGCTGATGGTGGTGCGTTTGAAGCCGGTCTCGCCGAACTCCTGGGCGGCGGCGTCGAGCAGGCGTTCGCGCGTGTCGGCGGGCTCCTCGGTCATGCCAACGAGTATTTCAAATAATTATTTGAAGTCAATGTTTCAAATGGCTAATTGTCGGCAAAGGACTGTGCTTTCGTGGCTTGGGGCGGGTTGGCGGCGGCCCCCGCTCTGCCCTTGGCGAGGGCGGCGGGGGGCCTAGGCTCCCCGCTTCCTTCAGGAGCCCCCATGGTCCTCGACCGCCTGCGCCGCGCCAACACCGGCCGTGACCCCAAGAAGATCCCGGACGGCCTGTGGGTGAAGTGCCCCTCGTGCGCCAAGACGGTGTTCAAGCGCCTGGTCGAGGAGCGCCTCGACACCTGCCCGGAGTGCAACCACCACTTCCGCATGTCGGCGCGCAAGCGCATCGCCGCGCTGATCGACGACGGCACCTGGCAGGAGTGGGATGCCGACATGTCCTCGGCCGACCCGCTCGGCTTCGTCGACGGCAAGGGCTACCCCGAGCGCATCGCCCAGCAGCAGGCCAAGACCGGGCTCAAGGACGCGGTGATCTGCGGCGGCGGCAAGCTCGCCGGCCACAGCATCGGCCTGGGGGTGTCCGCGTTCGACTTCAACGGCGGCTCGATGGGCTCGGTGGTGGGCGAGAAGCTCACCCGCCTGGTCGAACGCTGCACCGCCGCGCGCATGCCGGTGATCATCGTCTCGGCCTCGGGCGGCGCGCGCATGCAGGAGGGCCTGATCTCGCTCATGCAGATGGCCAAGACCAGCGCCGCGCTGGCGCGCCACGCCGAGAAGCGCCAGCTGTTCATCAGCGTGCTCACCGACCCGACCATGGCCGGGGTGATGGCGTCGTACGCCAGCCTGGGCGACGTGATCGTGGCCGAGCCCAAGGCGATGATCGGCTTCACCGGCGCGCGGGTGATCCAGGAGACCATCAAGCAGGAGCTGCCGGAGGGCTTCCAGACCTCCGAATTCCTGCACAAGTACGGCCAGATCGACCTCATCGCCACCCGTCAGGAGATGAAGGCCGAACTTGCGCGCATCGTCTCCTACCTGCACCACGCCTGATCCCGGAACCATCCCGCATGACCGCCATCACCGGCCTCGCCGGCCTCCGCCCCGCCTCCACCGACGCCGCCCGCCGGGTGACGGTGCCGCCCTATGACGTGATCAAGCCCGGCTCGAAGCTGGAGGCCGCGCTGCAGGGCAACCCCGACTCGCTGTGGCATGTCACCCTGGGCGCCCAGCCGCTGCCGGCGCTGGAGCGCATGCAGGCCGCCGCCCTGGTCGAGGACGCCGAGCCCTGCTTCTACGTCTACGAGCAGACCTGGGGCAAGGGTCAGAGCCGTCTGGGCATGTTCGCCGCGGTCGCGGTCACGCCCTACGCCCAGGGCCAGGTCATCCGCCACGAAAAGGTGTTCGACGACAAGGTGCAGGGGCGCCTGGCCCTGACCCGCGCCACCGGGCTGACCCTCGAACCGGTGTTCCTGCTCACCCGCTCGGCGATCACCGCGGTGATGCGCCAGGTGGCGGCGGGCGAGCAGCCGCTCTACGCCTTCACCAGCGACTTCGCCGGCCAGAGCGAACTGCACGGCATCGCCAACCGCTTCTGGCGCGTGCCGTCCTCCAGCCCGCGCGGGCAGGAGCTGACCCGTCTGGTGGCGCAGCACCCGCTGTACATCGCCGACGGCCACCACCGCTACCACGCCGCCCTGCTCGGCGGCCAGAGCCACTGCATGGCCTACGTGGTCGAGCAGGCCGGCATCCAGGCCTACAACCGGGTGGTCAACGGTGTGCGCCGCTTCGCCGACATCGCCGGCCAGCTGGCGCTGGAGAAGGTCCCGGCCTTCGCCACCCCGCCCAAGCACGCCTTCGCGCTCTACCACCGCGGCCAGGCCTATGTGCTCAAGGCCAGGCAGGTGCCCGCCGACGTGGTCGGCCGCCTCGACTGCTCGATCCTGGAACGCGAGCTCTACCCGCTGCTCGGGCTCGAACATTCCATGATCAAGGATGCCAAGCGCTTCGACTACTACCCCGAGCAGGATCTGCAGCGCATGCAGGAAGTGGTCGACAAGGGCGACTACGACCTCGCCATCGCCCTCAGCCCGGTGTCGATCGAGGAGCTGATCGCAGTCGCCGACGCCGGCATGGGCAACCCCGAGATCGTGATGCCCGAGAAGAGCACCTTCTTCGCGCCCAAGATCCTCAGCGGGATCATGCTCTACCGCCACCGGGCGCGCTGATGGCGAAATCACCGGCCCACTGGCTGATGAAGAGTGAGCCCGATGCCTTCTCCATCAGCGATCTCCGCCGGAAGACCACGGAGCACTGGGACGGGGTGCGTAACTACCAGGCGCGCAACCACATGCGCAGCATGCAGGTAGGCGATCGGGTGCTCTTCTACCACTCCAACGCCAAGCCCAGCGGGGTCGCCGGCCTGGCCGAGGTGAGTGGATTGGCGGTGCCCGACCACACCGCCTGGGACCCGTCGAACGTCCACTACGATGCCGCCAGCACGCCGGACAACCCGCGCTGGTGGATGGTGCAGGTGCGCTTCGTGGCCGCCTTCCCGCGCGTGTTCAGCCTCGACGATCTGCGCGCGGTGCCGGCCCTGGCCGGGATGGAGCTGTTCCGCCGCTCGCGCTTGTCGGTGCAGGCGGTGACGGCCCAGGAGTTTGCGTTGATCGAGGAGCTTGGGAAGAAAGGAGGAAGTAGGAAGTAGGAAGGAGGAAGGATCGCCCTCCCGCATCCGGCGCCGGGGTTGGATACGAGGATGGCAACCCTTCCTCCTTCTACCTTCCCCCTTTTTCCTGCGTGGTGTAGAATGGAACGACCGGTGCTTACCTCCCACCGGGAATCCCGCCATGTCGAAAATCTGGCAACAGCTGGTGAATATCTGGAGCCGCCTCGAGGTGGCTCAAAAGGCCACCATCGTGCTCAGCGGGCTCGGCCTGCTGGCGGTGCTGCTGGTGATCGGTTGGGGCTCGACCCGGCCCGATCTCAAGGTGCTGGCCTCGGGCCTGAGCAAGGCCCAGACCCAGGAGATCGCCGCCTACCTCGACGAGGCGCGCATCGAGTACCAGGTCGCCGACCACGGCACCACCGTGATGGTCCCGGCCAAGGACGTCTACAAGGTCGGCAACGAGCTGGCCCAGCGCGACATGCTCGGCGACGGCAGCAAGGGCTTCGAGCTGCTCGGCAAGCAGAGTTCGCTGTGGCAGTCGACCTTCTCCGAGCACAAGACCTATGACCGCGCGGTGGCCGGCGAGCTGGAGCGCTTCTTCAAGGAGATGCCCGGGGTGCGCAGCGCGCGCGTGCTGATCGACCGCCCGCAGCCCAGCCCGTTCCTGGGCGACGACGAGGCCAAGCCCAAGGCCTCGGTCAAGCTCGACATGAAGGGCGGCGCCCGCCTCACCGAGCGCCAGCTGCAGGGCGTCATCCACCTGTGCGCGGGCGCGGTCGCCGGGCTGACCCCGGCCCGGGTCGAGATCATGGACGGCAGCGGGCTGCTCACCCCCAAGGGCGCCGACACCGGCGCCGGCCTGGCCCAGACCACGCTCGAGGCAGAGGCGGCGCGCGAGACCTACCTGACGCGCAAGGCCCAGGACCAGCTCGACGCCATCTTCGGGCCCGGCCGCAGCCAGGTGAAGGTGGGGGTGAAGCTCGACTTCGCCCGCCGCCAGGAGTCGTCCAGCGACCCCACCACCAAGGTGCTGCTCGAGGAACGCACCAACACCAGCGACGAGAAGGGCGAGATGGCCGCCGCCGGCGGCGTCGCCGGCACCGCCCCCAATGTCGAGGGCGAGGGCGCCAGCCGCGGCCCCGAGCCGCTCAAGTCCTCCAAGACCAAGGAGGAGACCCAGAACAAGTACGTGGTCGGCACCCGCAAGGTCACCCTCGAAGACGAGGTCGGACGCATCAAGGGCATGACCGTCTCGATCATCCTGCCGCTCAAGAAGGTGATGAAGCCCAAGCTCGACGACAAGGGCAAGGCGCTCCCCGGCGGAGAGAAGGAGGAGACCTTCGAGGAGTACGGCCAGGCCGACCGCGACCGCTACAAGGACCTGGTGCTCAACGCCATCGGCTTCAACAGCGCGCGCGACGTGGCGGCCAAGGCCGAGGGCGTGCCCAACCTCGACGCGCGCTTCACCTCGAGCGTGCAGAGCGTCGAGATGTTCCGCGAGCCGGTCGAGACGGTGGCCCAGGCCGGCATCGCCCTGCCCATCACCTCGGTGCCGCTGCCCGACCTGGTCGGCTACGGCTTGGCCGCGCTGGTGGCGCTGATCATCCTGTGGGTGGCGCGCGGCCAGCTGGCGCGCAGCCACCAGGCCTGGAAGGAGGCCGACGCCCGTTCGCGCGCGGTGGTCGAGGCCGAGGAGAAGAAGCATGCCCCGCCGCCCGAGGAGGAGAGCGAGGAGCTCAAGGAGCAGCAGGCGATGAAGGCCCGCCGCGGCGAGCTCAAGGAGCAGATCAAGAAGCGCATCATGGAAGATCCCGCGGCCGCCTCGCAGGTGCTGCGCCGCTGGATGTACGAGTGAGCTGAGCCATGGCCGTCTCCAACCGCCAGAAGGAAGCCCGCGAGGCCGAGCTGAAGGGGCTGCGCAAGGCCGCCGCCTTCATGCTCTCGCTCGACAGCGCCACCGCCGCCATGCTGCTGGCGGGGTTCAACGAGCGCGAAGTGCAGATGCTCTCCGAGGAGATGACCCGCATCGGCGAGATGACCGGCGGCGAGATGGAGAAGCTGCTCAAGGAGTTCAACACCCAGTCCGGCGGCGACCGCATGGCGGTCGAGCCGATGCTGCAGGAGATCCTCGAGCGCGCCCTCGGCAAGGAGAAGGCCAAGGATCTGCTCGAGAAGATCAAGAAGCAGAGCCGCGAGACCGAGCCCTTCCGCTCGCTCCTGCCGCTCGAGGCCAAGCAGGTCGCCACCCTCATCCGCGGCGAGCACCCGCAGATCGTCGCCCTGGTGATCAGCCACCTCGACCCCGGGGTGGCGGCCGAGCTGCTGCGCGGCATGGACGAGGGCCTGCGCTACGACGTGATCAAGCGCATCGCCGCCACCGAGGAGACCCCCAACGACCTGGTGCGCCAGGTCGACGAGATGATGGAGGTGCGCGCCTATGCGGTGTCCAAGCGCGGGCTCGAACCGCCGGCCAACCTGCGCTTCAAGACGGTGGCGCAGATGCTCAACATCAGCGACCCGAGCATCACCAAGGGGGTGCTCGAGCGCCTGGCCAAGGAGTCGCCCAACCTCGCCAACGAGATCCAGGGCCTGATGTTCGTCTTCGACGACCTGATCAAGGTCGACAAGAAGGGCATGCAGAAGATCCTCGGCGAGGTCGACAAGAACGACCTCGGCCTGTCGCTGCGCGCGGCCGCCCCCGAGGTGTCGACCTACATCATGGACAACATGTCGGCGCGTGCGCGCGACAACCTCAAGGAGGAGATGGAGATGATGGGCGCCAAGCCGCTGTCGGAGATCGAGGCGGCGCAGAAGCGCATCCTGCAGCTGGTGCGCCAGATGGAGGAGAAGGGCGACATCCAGGTCAACCGCGGCAACAGCGAAGCGATGATGTAGCGCCATGGCAGTCTTCCGCTCCCGTACCCAGCCGACCTCCGCCTCGCACTCCGTGGGAACCCCCGCGGTGGCGCAGGCGCTCAGCGAGTGGCAGCAGCGCGTCGAGCAGGGCCGCCGCGAGGGGCGCGAGCAGGGGCTCAAGGAGGCCCAGGCCAGGATCGCCGCCGCCGAGGCGCGCGCCGCCGCCGCCGATCAGGCGGCCAAGGCCGCCGAAGCCAGGGCGACGGCCGCCGCCGAGCAGCGCCTGGGCGGGGCGATCGCCGCCCTCGCCGCCGCCGCCGGCGGCATCGAGGGCCTGCAGCGCCAGCTCGCCGAATCGGCCGAGGCCGAGGCGGTGGCGCTCGGCCTGGCGGTGGCGCGGCGCATCCTCGAACGCGAGATCGAGGCGGGCGGCGACTGGGTGCGTCCGCTGCTCTCCGCCGCCCTGGCGCGGGTGCCGGACAAGCGCCGGGTGCAGGTGCGCATGCATCCCGCCGACGCCGAGGCCGCCAGCGCGGTGCAGCGCGCCCTGATCGAGGCCAACCCCGGGGTCGAATCGCTGGCGATCGACGCCGATCCCGACTGCGCGCGCGGCACCTGCGTGCTGGTCAGCCAGGGCACCCGCCTCGACGCCTCCATCGCCAGCTCGTGGGAGCGCCTGGGCGCCGAGCTGCTCGCCGCCGCCCCCGCCCCCGCCCTGGCCGAGCCGGTCGATGGCAATCCCGGGGGTGCGCCGTGATCGACCTGGCGCGCTACCGTTCACTCGCCGACGCCGCCGATCCCACCGAGGCCTCGGGAGTGGTGCTGCGGGTGGTCGGCCTGGCGCTGGTGGCCTCCGGCCCGGCGGTGCCGGTGGGCGAGACCTGCTGGGTGGTGGGCGCCGACCGCCGCCAGCGCATCGCGGTGGTCACCGGCTTCCGCGAGGGCGAGGTCATGCTGCAGACCATCGGCCACCTCGACGGCGTGCGTCCGGGCGACCGGGTGGTGGCGCGCCGCCGCCGGCTCGACGTGCCGGTGGGGCCGGGGCTGGTCGGGCGGGTGGTCAACGGGGTGGGCGAGCCGATCGACGGCCTCGGCCCCCTCGCCGGCACCGCCCGCCGCGGCATCCACGCCGATCCGCCGCCGCCGATCGGGCGGGCGCCGATCGCGCGCATCCTCGAGACCGGGCTGCGCGCCATCGACGCCATCTTCACCCTCGGCCATGGCCAGCGCATGGGCATCTTCGCCGGCTCGGGGGTGGGCAAGAGCACCCTGCTGGGCGAGATGGCCAAGCATGCGCGCGCCGACGTCAACGTCATCGCCCTGGTCGGCGAACGCGGGCGCGAGGTCGGCGAGTTCATCGACAAGATCCTCGGGCCGGAAGGCCTGGCGCGCAGCGTGGTGGTGGTGGCGACCAGCGACCGCCCGGCGGTCGAGCGCCTGTCGGCGGCCTATGCCGCCACCGCCATCGCCGAGTCATTCCGCGACTCCGGCCTCGACGTGCTGCTGATGATGGACTCGATCACCCGCCTGTGCCAGGCCCAGCGCGAGATCGGCCTGGCCGCCGGCGAGCCGCCGGTGACGCGCGGCTACCCGCCCAGCGCCTTCGCCCTGCTGCCGCGCCTGCTCGAACGCGCCGGCACCGGCGCGCCCGGCCCCGACGGCAGGGCCGGATCCATCACCGGCCTCTACACCGTGCTGATCGAGGGCGACGACGAGAACGATCCGGTGGGCGACACCGCCCGCGCCATCCTCGACGGCCACCTGTTCCTCTCGCGCAAGCTCGCCGGACGGGCGATCTACCCCTCGATCGACCCGGCGCTGTCGATCAGCCGTCTGCAGGTCGACCTCGCCTCGGCGGAGGACTACCGCCTGTCGCTGCAGGCGCGCGAGCTGTGGAGCGAGTTCGAGCGCGTGCGCGACCTGGTCGAGGTCGGGGCCTACCGCCAGGGCGCCGACCCGCGCGTCGACCACGCCATCGCCGCCCAGCCGCGCCTGGTCGAGTTCCTGCGCCAGTCGCTGGGCGAGTCCAGCAGCCGCGACGAGGCCGTCGCCCGCCTGCGCACCGCCGTCGGCGCGCCCGCCGCCGGCCGCCAGGAGGCGCGCTGATGCCCCGCTTCGCCACCGTGCACGAGCTCTATCTGCGAGAGGAGGACGAAGCCCGCAAGGAGGTCGGCCGCCTCGAGCGCCGGCGCGCCGAGCTGGTCGCCGCCGGCGAGGCGCTGTTCGCCGAGCGCCTGGCGGTGGCCGCCGCCACCGGCCCGGCCCCGGCCGAACGGCAGCAGCTGCTCGCCTGGTGGAGCGCGGTCGAGCTGCGCCTGGCCGCCCTGGGCGGCGAGCTGCAGACCGCCGACAAGGCCATCGCCGCCGCCCGCGAGGCGCTCATCGCCGCCCACCGCCGCACCGCCGCCATCGCCAAGGTGCGCGAGCTCGACGCCGAGCGCGAGCGCCGCGCCGAGGACCGCCGCGAACAACGCCGCAACGACGACTTCGCCGCCCTCCGGCGGCTCATCAACGCCTGAGGTGCCCCATGGACTCCTTCCTGCGCACCGCCGCCTTCATCCTCGCCGGGCTGTTCCTGCTCACGGTGGCCGCCGGCATCACCGTGCTGGTGTCGCTCAAGGGCAAGGGGGTGATCGGCCCCGAGCAGTTCCGCGAGCTGGTCCTGAGCAAGGAGGAGCGCGCCTGGCTGGTCAAGATGGGCGAGCAGGCCGAGGAGCCGGCCGAGAAGAAGGCCCCGGCCACGGTGGTGATCGAGCGCGTGCCCGAGGACGAGATCCTCGAACGCATCGCCCAGCGCGTGAACGCCGACCGCGCCACCGAGGTGCTCGAGCAGATGCGCCGGCAGAAGGCCGCGCTCGATGAGCGCCAGGCGCTGATCGACCGCCAGTCGGCCGAGCTGGGGCTGGCGCGCGCCGACCTCCAGCGCCTGCGCCGCCAGCTCGAGGAGCGCGAGCAGGAGCTGCGCGACCAGCGGCGCGGGATCGAGGAGGAGCGCACGCGCTGGGCCCTGGCCCAGGCCGACGCGGTCAAGCGCACCGAGGCCCTGGCCGGGATCGAGCGCGCCCGCTACCAGGAGCAGACGCGCATCTACGAGCAGATGAAGGACGGCGCCTGGCAGAGCCTGCGCAAGTTCGAGGCCAGGGAGATCGCCCGCTACCTCAAGCTGATGGACGCCAAGAAGGCGGCGCGGATGCTCACCCTCGCCGAGGCGGACAAGGAGCTGCCCGGGCTCGCCACCGCCATCCAGAAGTCCATGCTGACCATCGACCTCGACCAGAAGAGCGACGACCTGGTGGCGCACCTCGCCACCCTCTACTCGTTCATGAAGGGCGAGCAGGTGGCGGCCTACCTGCGGGAATCCAGCGACCAGCAGGTGCTGCAGATCCTCCAGGCGATGTCCGGCCAGCCCAAGAAGCAGGCCGAGATCCTCGAGGCGCTGCGCAAGGCCGACCCGGAACGGGCCGGCGGGATCGAACGCCAGATGACCAAGGCCGGCACCCGCCCGGCCGCGTCCTGAAGGGGCCGCCATGTCCGAAGACGCCAAGAAGGACGAGAAGAAGGACGACAAGAAGGACGCCAAGGCGGCCCCCGACAAGGGCGGCGACAAGGCCAAGAAGGCCCCGCCGATCGGCGCCATCCTCGCGGTGGTGGTGATCCTGGCGGCGGGCATGGGCATGGGCTTCTTCCTGTCCTCGCTGGTCAAGCCCAAGCCCAAGCCCGCCGACCCCGTCGACGCCCACGGCGCCCCGGCCGCCGGCGGCGACGCCCACGGCGGCGACGCGGCGGCAGGGCACGACGACGGCAAGGGCGGCAAGGCCGCCGCCGGCACCGGCGCCCTGCTGCGCGCCTCCGGCGAGTTCGACCTCGAGGACCTGATGAGCAACGTGCGCGGCCAGCAGGGCCGGCGCTTCATCAAGATGGGCTGCGTGCTGTGGGTCGAGAGCACCACCCTCAAGAAGATGCAGAGCAGCGGCGGCGCCGCCCCGGGCGAGAACGTCAAGCGCATCCTCAAGGCCGCCTTCGAGGAGCACCTCAAGACCTACGACCTCGAGGACCTCACCGGCATCAACATCTACAAGCTGCTCGAGAAGAGCTTCAAGGAGATCGCCGACCGCGAGCTGCGCTCGCTCTTCGACAAGCTGCCCTCGGAACCGCTGGTGAACCGCGTGGTGCTCACCAACATGCTGGTGCAGTAGCCATGGCCGACGAGATCCTGTCGCCGGAGGAGCTGGAATCGCTCCTCAGCTCGGTCGAGGAGACCAGCTCGGGACGGCGCAAGCGCGAGAAGCGCGTGCTCGAATACGACTTCGTGCGCCCCAACAAGCTCTCGGGCGAGCAGCTGCGTTCGCTCCAGCGCCTGCACGAGTCGATCGCCCAGAACATGACCATGGCGCTGTCGACCTACCTGCGCATCAACCTCGAGGTCAACATCGTTTCGCTCGGCGAGCTCACCTTCGAGGTGTTCCGCAACTCGCTGCCCAATCCCACCGTGATCAACGTGCTGTCGCTGGCGCCGCTGCCCGAGCGTGCGATCGCGACCATGGACATGAAGCTCGCCTTCAGCCTGCTCGACCGCATGCTCGGCGGCCAGGGCAAGCCGCTCGACAAGCTGCGGCCCCTCACCACCATCGAGCAGTCGCTGCTCGACAACGTCATCAAGCGCTTCCTCGAACAGCTGGCCGAGGGCTGGACCGAGCTCGCCAAGTTCGAGGCGGTGGTCGAGGCGCGCGAGATGGATCCGCAGTTCGTGCAGGTCATCCCCAGCTCCGAGATGGTGCTGGTGAGCACCTTCTCGCTCGCCGCCCCGGGCGAGCTCGAGCCGGGCGAGATGTGCTTCTGCGTGCCCTTCATCAGCCTCGACGGGGTGCTGCCGCGCCTGGGCAACCAGTTCCGCTTCGCCTCGATGCAGCGCCAGCAGACCGCGCAGCAGCGCGGCTACCTCGGGCGGGTGGTCAACGACAGCAGCCTGACCCTGCAGACCGTGCTCGGCACCACCACCCTGTCGGTGGACGAGGTCATGCGCCTGGAGGTCGGCGACGTGCTGGTGCTTGACCAGCGCACCGACGACCAGCTGCGCGGCTACATCGAGGGCCGGCTGCGTGCGGTCGGGCGTCCCGGCCGCATCGGCAAGAAGAACGGCTTCCTGGTCGAGAAGGTGGTGTCGGACGGCCGTCCGCCCCGCCCGGCCTGACCTCCATCATCTCCCAACCAGCGCACGAGGCATCCCATGGCCGACGATCCCAAGCCCGAGGTCAAGCCCGCCGAGTTCCCCGACCTCGCCGGCACCGGCAACGTCCCGCCGGGCAAGCCCAACCTCGACCTGGTGAAGGACATCCAGGTCTCGCTCACGGTCGAGCTGGGGCGCACCGAGATGGTGATCCAGGACATCCTCGAACTGACCCCGGGCAAGGTGATCGAGCTCGACCGCCTGGCCGGCGAGCCGCTCGACATCCTGGTCAACGGCACCCTGCTGGCGCGCGGCGAGGTGGTAGTGGTGGACGAGAACTTCGGCGTGCGCCTGACCTCGATCGTCGACCCCGCCGAGCGGGTGGGGGCGCTCAAGGCGGCCGATGCCGAGTCGCCGGTGGTGTCGCCGCCGGCCGCGGCTCCGGCAAAGAAGTAGGGGGCGGAAAGGAAAAGTAGGAAGTAGGAAGGAGGAAGGAGGAAGGGTTGCCGGGCCCGCATCCGGCGCCGGCGTTGGATACGGGACGTCATTCCTTCCTCCTTCCTCCTTCCTCCTTCCTCCTTGGCGGCCTAGCCTGGGCGCATGTTGTTCCGCCTCGCCGCCCTCTCCGCCGCCGCCATCGCCTGCTCCGCCGCCGAGCCGATCAAGATCGGCCAGAAGGAGGTGGTGGTGGTGATGGGCGACTGGATCGCCGAGACCAACTGGTGGCCGGGGCTGCTCGAGTGCTACCTCCACACCCGCTTCCCCGGCAAGGAGACCGAGCTGTGGAACCTCGCCTGGCCAGGCGAGGCCGCCGCCGACGCCGACAAGCGCTGGGGCCGCGACGTGGCGCCCTACAGGCCCTCGCTCGCCCTGCTGCCCTATGGCCTCAACGACGGCCGCTGGGGGGCCTGGAACCAGAAGATCAGCGATGCCTGGCTGAAGTCGCAGCGCGAACTGATCCGGGTGGCTCGTTCCGGCCAGACCCGGGTGGTGCTGGTGTCGCCCAACCCCATCGATCCCGACCGCCGTCACAACCAGGATGTCTACAACGACACCCTGGCCCATCTCACCGCCGACCTCGGCCTCGTCGGGACCGAACTGAAGGCGCCGGTGATCGACCTCTTCACCCCCATGCGCAAGCTGCAGAGCGAGACCAAGGCGCGCACTCCGGGCTGGACCTTCGCCCCCGACGGCGTCGGGCCCAGCCCGGTCGGGCATCTGGTGATGGCCTACCACATCCTGCAGGCCATCGAGGGGCCCAAGGAGGTCGGCGTCATCACCCTCGGCGAAGGCGTCACCGCCACCGGCGGCATCACCATCGACAAGGTCGAACGCCACCTCACCGGCTGGCGCTTCGAGATGACCCTGCCCTTCCTGCCCCTGTGGGTGCCGGAGGCGGCGCGCGAGGGGCTGGAGCTGGTCCCCTTCCAGCAGGATCTCAACCGCCTGATGGTGAAGGCGGAGAAGCCGGAGCAGCTCGGCTACACCATCACCATCGACGGCAAGGAGGCCAAGGGCGCCTCGGGCGACGACATCAGCGCCGGCATCGACATCGCCCCCAGCGACCGCGCCCCCTGGGGTGTCCAGGGCCGCCAGCTGTGGGGGCTGGTGCAGCGCCGCTTCGCCAAGCACCGCGACTCCTGGCGCCCGTGGACCTGGATGGACCACCACGAGGACAAGGCCCTGATGCAGGAGGGCGCCTCGGTGAAGGTGCGCGAGGCCGGCGCGACCTTCGCCAAGGACATCATCCCCTACATGCGCAAGCTGGCCAAGCCCGGCACCTACAAGGTCGAGATCACCCGCACCGGGGTGATCCCGGTGGACGCGGTCGAGCTGTCGCCGCTCTATCCCTACAGCGGCGATTTCGAGGGCGTGCTGCCGCCCGAGAAGGATGCCGCCTCGGTGGCGTGGCGCCGCCGTCTGCTCGACGACGAGGGCCTGGTCGACCTCAACCGCGCCTTCGGCGGCCAGCAGATCCAGTGCGCGGTGTTCGCCCGCCTGCGCTTCAAGGCCGACAAGGCCTGCAAGCTGCGCCTCGACCTCGGCAGCGACGACGGCCTGCTGGTGATCCACAACGGCAAGCGGGTGCTGTCGCGCAACGTCGGACGCGGGGTCAAACGCGGCGATGACCGCGTCGATCTCAGCCTGACCGAGGGTGAGAACACCGTGCTGCTGCGCGTCAATCAGGGCGCCGGCGGCTTCGGCCTGGCGGTCGCCGCCAAGGTCATCGGCGACAACACCGTGCGCCTGGTGCGCTGAGGGGGAGGAATGCCAAATGCTGGAATGCTAGAATGCTGGAATGGCGCTGGATAACCGGCATTCCAGCAATCCAGCAATCCAGCAATCCAGCAATCCAGCAATCCAGCAATCCAGCATTCCAGCCCCCGCTCATTCTCCCAGATGGGCCCGGGCCAGCGCCAGCGCGCGCGCCTGCAGGTCCGGGGCGTCGCCCGGCAGCCAGGCGATGTCTTGCCAGCGGCGGTACCAGGTGAGCTGGTGCTTTGCCAGGTGGCGGGTGGCCTTGGCCACCAGGTAGATGGCGTGGTCCTGGTCGCAGCCGCCGTCGAGCAGGGCGAGCACCTCCTTGTAGCCCACCGCCTGCAGCGCCTCCGGCGACAGCAGCGGGCGCAGCCGGCGCACCTCGTCCACCAGCCCGGCGGCGAACATGGCGCGCACGCGGGCGTTGATGCGCCGGTGCAGCACCTCCTTGTCCCAGGCCAGGCCGAGCAGCAGGGGGCGGTAGCCGGCCCGGCGCACCCCGTCGGTGGTGTGGAACGAGGAATAGGGCCGCCCGGTGAGGCGGTGGACCTCGAGCGCGCGCACCACCCGCCGGCGGTCGTTGGCGTGGTGGGCGGCGGCGTATGCGGGATCGACCCGCGCCAGCTCGGCGAACAGCGCGTCGGCGCCTTCCCGTTCCCAGCGCTGGTCGAGTTCGCCGCGCACCGCCTCGTCGCGCGGCGGGCCGGCGGACAGGCCTTCGAGCAGGGCCTTGGTGTAGAGCGGGCTGCCGCCCGCCACCACCACCCGGCGCCCGCGCCGGTGGATGTCGGCCACCGCGGCCTCGGCCAGCGCCAGCCAGCGCGCCAGGTCGCTGCGCTCCTCCGGTCCGCACACGTCCACCAGGTGGTGGGGGACGCGCGCGCGCTCCTCCGCCGACGGCTTGGCGGTGCCGATGTCCATGCCGCGATAGACGGCGAAGGCGTCGGCGTTCACCACCTCGCCGCCCAGGCTCTCGGCCAGGTCCACCGCCAGCGCCGATTTGCCGGCGGCGGTGGGGCCCAGCACCACCACCAGGGGGATGGCGGCGGCGGCCTCAGCCACGCGGGCGCTTGTAGAACGGCAGCGCCACCACCTCGGCGGCGCACATCTGGCCGCGCACGTCCACCGCCAGGCGGGTGCCGGGGGCGGCGAGCCTGGCGGTCACGAAGGCCATGCCCAGGGCCAGGCCCAGGGTCGGGCTGAGGGTGCCGGAGGTCACCTGGCCGACGGTGGCGCCGTCGTGCAGCACGGCGTAGCCCTGGCGCGGCACCCGCTTGTCGACCATGCGCAGGCCGACCAGGCGGCGGGTGGGGCCTTCGGCGAGCTGGCGCAGCACGCGCTCGGCGCCGACGAAGCCGCCGGCCTTGTTCACCACCCAGCCCAGTCCGGCCTCGACCGGGGTGGTGCCGCGGTCGAGTTCATGGCCGTAGAGCGGCATCGCCGCCTCCAGCCGCAGGGTGTCGCGCGCGCCCAGGCCGCAGGGGGCGACCCCGGCCGCCACCACCGCCTGCCACAGGGCCGCGGTCAGGCCGGCGGGCGGCATCAGCTCGGCACCGTCCTCGCCGGTGTAGCCGGTGCGGCTGATGCGGATCGGCTGGCCCTGCCAGGTGGCATCACGGAAGGCGTAGTTGGTGAGCCCGGCGGGATCGAGGCCGAGGCTGGCGAGGATGGCGGAGGCCTTGGGGCCCTGCACCGCGACCATGCCCTGGACCGCGCTCAGGTCTTCGACCACCACCCCGGCCCCGGCCTCGGCCTGCCAGGGGGTGATGATGTTGGCGCGGTTGCCGGCGTTGCACACCACGTGGAAGCGGTCGGCCGCCTCGCGTGAGATGAGCAGGTCGTCGATCGCCCCGCCGTCATCGGCCAGGGCCAGACTGTAGCGCACCTTCCCGGGGGCGAGGTCGGCCAGGGCGCGACAGGTGCGGCATTCGAGGAAGGCCAGGGCCCCGGGGCCGCTCAGGCGCAGCCGGCCCATGTGGCAGACGTCGAAGGCCCCGGCGGCGGTGCGCACCGCGGCGTGCTCGGCGCCGATGCCGGCGAACTGCACCGCCATCTCCCAGCCGGCGAAATCGACCATCTTGCCGCCGGAGGCCTGCTGGACGGCGAACAGGGGGGTGCGCACGGGCATGAGAGGCTCCTGGCCGGGGATGGCGACAAAAGCGTTGCCCGGGCGTAGCATCTCAATCACATGTTCCCTTCGTCAAGCGTGTTCTGGAGGTCGACCATCCGTGCGTAGCGCCCTGATCCTGCTGTTGGTGTCCGGTCTCCTCGTCGCCGCTGAGCCGTCCCAGCCCGGGCCGTCGACCGCCGCGCTCGAGGCCAAGGCCCTCCTCGATGCCGGCAAGGCCGCCGAGGCCGAGGCTGCCGCCGAGGCCCGGCTCAAGGATGCGCCTGATGACCAGGGTGCGCGCAAGGTCCTGTTGGCTGCACGTATCGCCCGTTCCGAAAGCGAGTTGCGTGGATTGCTGGCGGAACAGGGGCGCAGCCGCGACCTGCTTTTGGGCGACAACGACTTCGACGCCGCCAAGGCCCGCGCTGATGCCGATGTGCGCCGCCGGCTGGACACCGCCGAGGGTCTGCTGTCGCTGCGCCGCTACGGCGAGGCGGTCGAGGTGTGCAACGCCATCCTCGCCGACCACCCGCACGAGCCGGCGGCGATGCGCCTGAAGTACGCCGGGTTGACCTCGATGGTCGAGCGCGAGCGCGGCCAGCTCAAGAAGGAGATCGACTACCGCCACAGCGAGGCGATCAATGATGCCGATCGCGATGCGGTGTTTCCGCGCGACAAGCCGCGGGTGAAGCGCCAGGTGTTCGTATTCGACGAGGACATGGACGAACTCGAGCGTCAGCGTGTGCGTAACCGCCTCCAGGAAGTCATCAGCCTCGACCTGCATGGCACCCAGGCGCGCCCGGTGCTGGAGCAGATGTTCGCGGTGGCGGGCATCAACTATGTCATTCTCGACAGCGCCATCGGCGAGCAGACCCTCACCATCCGCCTGCTCAACGAGACCGTCGAAACCGCCCTCGATGCGGTCGCCAAGATGGTCAAGCTGCGCTACAACTATGTCCGCGGCACGGTGTTCATCAGCGGCGAGGATGATGGCCAACTGGTCACCGAGATCATCCGTCTGAAGGCCGGCCTGACCGATGTCGATGCGGTGGTGACGGCGGGGTCGCTGAGCGGGTCCACCCCGGGCAGTGGTACCGGGCCGACCGTCCTGCCCAACGGCGCCGGGCTTGGTGCGCCAGCGGGCACCAATGGCGGCCCGACCGCGCCCGCCAATCCCTTCGCTGCCGCGGCCGGAGCCGGTGGAGCAGGCGCGGCTGGCGGCGCCGGTGGCGGCAAGTCGGACATCGAACGTTTCATCGAGAAGATCCCCGACATCGTGGTCGGCTGGCCGAGCGAGGGGAAGGTCTACCTCGACCGCAAGTCCAACACCGTCTATGTCCGCGCCACTCCTCATGCCATCAGCGAGGTCAAGCGACTGATCTCCGCTCTCGACTACAACAGCGTCCAGGTGCTGATCGAGGCGCGTTTCATCGAGGTGGCCGAATCGGCCATGCGCACCCTGGGGGTGTCGTGGCAGGTCGCCGATGCGATCCCGGCGGCGGCGGCGACCTGGAACGGAGTGAGCGGCGTCCCGGTCCAGCCGGGCGCCGTGGCCCTGCCCCCGGACAAGCTCGGCGGCATGGTGTTCAGTGGCCTGACCCAGGCGGGCAAGGCCAATGTGCTCGCAACCCTCTCTGCGCTCGAGGAGGAGGGCAAGTCGACCAACCTCGCCGAGCCCAAGATCCTCACCCTCAACAACGCCCGCGGCCTGATCGAGATCACGCGCGAGATCACCTACATCAGTGGCTACACCAACCAGGGCACCGGCCAGGTGCCGGTGACCACCGGCAACACCACCACCTACGTGCAGCAGACCGCCCTGGTGCCGCAGTTCGCCAAGGAGAACGAAGGCATCAGCCTGTCGATCACTCCATCGGTGGCGCGCAACAGCGACATCATCACCCTGCGCCTCGAGCCCAAGGTCAAGGTGATGACCACCGAGCCCAAGGACGTCAAGTTCAACATCACCGGCAACGACGGCAAGCCGGTGACCAACACCATCAGCCAGCCACCCGAGTTCACCACCCGTTCGCTGGTGACCTCGCTGCACGTGCAGAATGGCCAGAGTGTGGCCCTGGGCGGGCTGGTGAACAAGAAGCAGGCCGACAACACCGAGGGCATCCCCTTCCTGATGAAGATCCCCCTGCTCGGTCAGTTCTTCCGCACCGATGTCAACAGCAACGAGCGCCGCAACCTCATCATCCTGGTCACCGCCAACCAGGTCGAGCCGAGCGGGGCCAAGGTCGCCGACGAGGTCGACCGCTTGCGCGACACCGCGCGGGTGCTGATCGGCGACGAGGCGCGCAAGGCGATGGAGTCCGCGCCGCTGGCGCCGCAGGCCCAGCCCCTTTCGGCGCCGCAGGAGCCGCGGCGCTGGGGCGGCAAGGGCGGCGGCGGCAAGCAGAACTAGGGCGATGGCCAACGCGGTCGGCATCGACATCGGCAGCCACCACATCCGGGCGGTGGTGGTCGCCCCCCCGACCCGCGCGCAGGCGCGCGAGGGCGCGCGCGCGCGCCTGGTGGCGCATGCCTGCGTGACGCGCCAGACCAGCGAGGGCGGCGACAAGCCGCTGGCGGCGGCCATCGCCGAGGCGATGGAGCAGGTGGGCTCGCGCGGGCCGGCGGTGGTCCACTGCAGCGAGATGCCGGCGCTTGTGCGCTTCGTGCCGACCATGCCGATGCCGCCCGAGCGGCTCGAGCGCGTGCTGCGGCTGGAGCTGGCGCCGCACCAGGACCCCGACGGCGACTTCGCCGGTGACGCGGTGAGCGTGCCCGGCCCCGAACAGGTGCATTGCTGCGTTGTGGTCCAGCCCGGCCAGGCGCGCCTGGTGCTGGGCGCCCTGCGCAGCGCCGGGGTTGGGCTCGAGGCCTTGCACGCCGCCCAGGCCGCGCTGGTCAATTGCACCCTGCCCTCGGCCCCGGTGCGCGGCGACGACCTCGGCCTGCTGGTCGACATCGGCATGCACAGCACCTCGGTGGTGCTGTTCGGCGAAGACCGCTTCCTCGCCTGCCGCCAGGTGGCGGTGGGCGGCGAGTCCTTCACCGAGGCGCTCGCCGCCGGCGGCGACCGCGCCCAGGCCGAGGCGCGCAAGCGTGCCGGTGGCGGCATGGCCCCGCTGCTGCCGCCCGCCCCGCTGCCGCCCAGCGCCAAGCCGGAACTGAGCCTGGACGATCCGCCGGCGGCCGCCGAGCCGCTGACGCTGGAGCTGGAGGAGCTGCCGCCCGAGCCGCTGCCGGCCCCGGCCAGCACCAGCGGCACCTTCGAACTCGACCTCGGCGGCGATCTGCCGGCCGAGATCCGCCCGGCCGGGCTCGAGACCCGAACCGTCGCCGCCACCACTCTCGGCCCCGAGCTGGGTCGGGTGGCCGAACAGCTCTATTCCCAGGTCGCCAGCTCGCTGCTGTGGTTCCGCGGCCAGCTCAAGCGCGAGCGCATCGAGCCGGTGCGGGTCTACCTCACCGGCGGCGGCGCCTCGCTGACCGGGCTCGACGCCTACCTCCAGCGCCGCTTCGGGGTGCCGGTGGCGGTGTTCGACCCCTTCGCCTGCGCCGACGGTTCCGAGGCGGTGGCCGGCACCAAGCCCGAGCGGCCTCACGAATGGGCGAGCGCGCTCGGCCTGGCCCTGGCCGGCGAGCGCCTGGCGCTGCATGCCGCGGTGCGCCTCGACCTGCGTCCCGAGCACGAGGTGCGCCGCCTGCATACCCGCGCCCACCACCGCTGGCAGGTGGCGGCGGGGGTGCTGCTGGTGGCGGCGACGGTGTGCGCCGCGGTGGTGCTGTGGAGCCGCGACCGCGCCGCCGAGGCCAGCATCGCCGCCATCGAGGACTACAAGACCCGCCACAAGGAACTGAGCGACAAGTCCAAGGCCCTCGATGTCGAGAAGCTGGCGCTGGCCGACGACCTGCGCGCGGTGGCCGGGCGCATCTATGCCGGGCGCGACCTGCTCTATGCCATCCGCGCGCTCAAGGAGCGCGCCGGCAAAGAGTCCGAGCAGGTGTGGGTGACCGGTCTCGACACCGTGGGGGTGGGTCGCGATGCCGCCAACGAGGGGGCGGCGCTCAATCCGCGCGCCGCCAAGTCCCAGGTCCATGATACCGCCATCGAGCGCGGCGCGCTGCTGGTAGCGGGGCGGGTGAAGTTCGAGAAATCCAAGACCGACACCGAGCTGAACCAGTACTTCAAGGACTACCAGGCCAAGCTTGAGGACTGGCGGCCCGATCCGCAATCGCCGCCGTTGTTCCGTTCGTCCCTGGTCGAGGAGTTCCTGGTCGACCACGTCGAGGGGGCCAGGAAGGGCCAGCCCTCGGGCTCGTTCCAGTTCAAGCTGCGCTTCGAGTTCCAGCCCACCCAGCTCGATCAGGTCACCGCCACTGCCGCGGCGGCCGGGGGCAAGCCGTGAATCTCGGGCGCGAGCTGGCACGGCGTCAACGCATCCGCTGGGCGGTGCTGGGCGGCATCACCCTGGTGTGCGCCGGGGTGCTGTGGTGGTTCAGCGACGATGGCGGGCTGGGCGAAGCCAAGGCCAAGGCCGAGGAGGAGCGTCGCGCGCTCGATGGTCCGGTGGTGCTGGAGAAGCGCATCCGTGAGCAGGAGGAGGCCAACCGCCACCTGCGCGACACCATCGAATCGCTCAAGGGCGGCTGTGGGTTCAAGCTGGCCGACGAGTACAAGGTGCCCACCGGACATCCCCAGCCCGGCCAGTACTTCAACGAGCGCATGCTGGCGGTGCAGGACCGCCTGCGCGCCAAGGCCACCGAGCGTCGGGTGCAGTACCAGGAGCGCCTGGGCTTCGAGCGCACCGCCAAGGTGCCCACCGCGGCCGAGACGCCCTACCTGCTGGCCATACTGCAGGTCACCGACAAGGCCGGCGGGGTCATCCTCGACATCCCCGAGTCGGCCAAGATTCCGCCGGTGGAGCGCTTCGCCATCACCCAGCCGGTGCGCAGCGCGGTCGAGACCGGCGCCGCCGGCCGGCCGCCGCTGCTGCGCGAATACGTGCTCAAGATCGAACTGCGCGCCCAGCTGCGCACCATCCTGTGGGTGCTGCACCGCCTCGCCCACGTCGAGAACGAGAAGGACGACTATCCGCTGATCCTGCGCAGCCTCAAGATCGACGGGCGCAACTTCCAGGAGACCGCCGAGATCCAGTCGCTCGACGCGGTGATCGAGGTGGCGGCGATGCAGTTCCTCACCCCCGAGGAGCGCGCTGCGGTCGGTCGCACCGCCCGTCCGGGGGCCGGGCTCAAGCCGGGGATCCGCTGATGAACCTCTCCCACCTGGTCTTCCTCACCGCCTTCCTGCTGTGCGCTGCCGCGGTGTCGTGGCTGGTGCTGAGCGAGCATGCGGTCACCGATCCCGGCGCCCCGCGCACCCGCGCCGACGCGGTGCGGCGGATGGAGGCCTCGGTGCCCAGCATCGCCCCCTTCGAGCAGTTCAACGTCAACAACCTCAATCCCTTCGTCCCGTTCGGTGTGCGTACTGTTGAGGCTGATATTCTCAGCCAGAAGCCCAGGCCCACCGCCGCCAAGCCGGCGGTCGAGGTCATCGCCCCGGTGGCCAAGCCGCTGCCACGGGTGGGCCAAGGGGCCGGCGACGCCCCCCAGGCCCTGGGGGTGATCTCCCGCGCCGACGGCAGCCAGCAGCTGGTGCTGCGCGAGGGCGCCGCCGACCGCCTGGTGGCGGTGGGTGGCGAGGTCGGAGCCTGGACCCTGGTGGGGATCGAGAACGGCACCGTGGCGCTGTGGCGCGACGCCCGCGGCCGGGTCACCCGGCACATGATCGGCGACGGCACCGGCAGCGCGGCTCCTGCCACCGCTCCGGCGAGCAAGCCGGCCAAGCCGGCGGCAAAGGCCGAGAGCAAGCCGGCCAAGCCCGAGGCCGGCAAGCCGGCCAAGAGCGACGGCAAGCCGCCCGGGCAGCCGCGGGCGCTGCCGGTGGCGCCCCCGCAGCAGCAGCCGGTCAGGAAGTAGCCTGACCAGCCGGTACCGGCGCTAGGCCAGCCGCTTGCGGAACTCGGCCAGGTCGACCGGGACGCCGCCCGCCAGGCGCGACTCCTCGGCGGCGAAGGCCATCAGGTGGCTGTCGACCGAGGCGTGCAGGCCGGTGCGCATGCTGCGCGGATCCGGCTTGGCCAGTTCGTCGGCCAGGGCATGCACCAGTCCGGGATCGCCACCGCCGTGGCCGGCATAGCCGCCCGCCATGGGGTCGACGTCGTAGTAGGTGCGCCCGCCATGCAGGCCTTCGACCACGATGTCGTGGCCACACAGCTCCTTGACCGCATCGCCGCCGCGCAGCACTGCCCTGGTGCCGCAGATGGTCAGGTTGCGGCCGTGGTCGAAGGCGGTCATGGTGAAGGTGCCGGTGAGCCCGCTGGCGAACTCCAGCGCCAGCACCTGGCGGTCGACCACGTCGTTGTCGCAGCGGTAGGCGCAGCGGCCCCACGGGCTGGTGGTCAGCCAGGCGCGGATGTCGTCCTCGCTGGCGTCGAGGGCGTGGTCGTAGACGTGCTTGAGGTAGCCGCGGTGCTTGCTGGCGTAGAGCATGGCGTTGTAGGGGCAGCTTGACGCCACCGGGCAGCCGTCGGTGCAGCGCGGCGGGGCCCCGGCGGGGGCGTTGGCGGCGTTGAAATGGCCCAGGCTGCCGAAGCTGCCGATGCGCAGGCAGGGGCGGTCCACCAGCCACGAGATGATGTCCATGTCGTGGCAGCACTTGGCCACGATCATCGGGTTGCTGCGCCCGCGCACCGCCCAGTGCCCGCGCACGAACGAGTGGGCCTGGTGGAAGGCCACCACCCCTTCGCGGGCGTCGATGCTGGCCAGCTCGCCGAGCGCGCCGGTGGCGAGGATGGCCTTCACCTGCTCGTAGAACGGGGCGTAGCGCAGCACGTGGCACACCAGCACCCGGCGTCCGAGGCGTTCGGCGGCGGCGAGCAGGCGCACCACCTCGCGCGGGTCCTGGGCGATGGGCTTCTCGAGCAGCACGTCGTAGCCCAGCTCCATGGCGCGCAGGCAGGGTTCGACGTGGTAGTCGTCCTGGGTGCCGATCACCGCCACATCGGCGAGCTTGCCGGCCGCGAACAGCTCGCGGTCGCTGGCGAAGCCGCGGAACTGCGGATTGCGCGAGGCCTTGCGCACCATGTCGAGGCGCGAGGCGACGGGGTCGGCACCGGCCACCACGCGGTAGCGGTGCGGCTGCCGGGCGGCGAGATCGCAGTAGGTGAGGGTGCGGTGGCCGCAGCCGACGCCGACGAGGGACAGGACCATGGATGCCTCCAGGTGCGCAGACTAACCAGAGTTAGGTCGCGTACAGGGGGCGATCGGCGGGATCAGCCGATGGAACGTCCGGCGTCCAGCTAGGCCTTGATGGCGTGCACCGCGGCGGCGAGTTCGCCGGCGCGCTGGGCGACCACCTTGGCCAGGTCGCGGGCCTTGCCGTGACGCTCGATCAGGCGCACCAGGTGGCTGCCGACGATGGAGCACACCGGGGCGGCGCAGGCGTCCTTGAGCGCCTTGACCTGGGCGCCGAGGTCCTTGGGCAGCTCGGCGCGCTCGCCGGTGACGCCCAGGCGGCAGACGTAGTAGAGGAAGCCGCGGCTCTCGCGCGCCAGCAGGGTGCGCCGCGCCGGGGTGCTGGTGGGCGCCGCCAGGCAGACGTTGGCGAGGCCGGCCTTGCGCATGGTCTCGATGAACTCGGGGCCTTCCTCGGGCGGCAGGTCGAGCGGCAGGATGCCGTCGGCGCCGGCCGCGACCGCGTCCTTGGCGAACTTGTCGGCGCCGTAGCGCAGCACCGGGTTGAGGTAGGTGAAGAACAGGATCGGCACCTGGCTGCGTTCGCGGATGCGGCGCACGGTGTCGAGCACGCCCTTGACACTGGTGCCGGAGGCGAGCGCGCGCTCGCACGCCGCCTGGTTGGCGGCGCCGTCGGCCATCGGGTCGCTGTAGGGGATGCCCAGCTCGATGATGTCGACCCGGCGCTCGGGGTCGGTCTGCTCGGCCATCTGCACCACCAGCTCGACGGTGGCGTCGAGGGTGGGGTCGCCGGCGCACAGGTAGGCGATGAAGGCCTTCTTGCCAGCGGCCTTGAGCTCGGCGAAGCGCTTGGCGATGCGGTTCTCGGCTGCCGCGGCGGCGGGCGGCGCGGGTGCGGCCGGCGCGGGCTTGGCGGCGGGGGCGGACTTGGCGGGCTTGCTCACAGGGCGAACCCTTCGATGCGGGCGATCTCGGCCACATCCTTGTCGCCGCGGCCCGAGACGTTGATGATGATGATGCCGTCCTTGGGCGTGCGCTTGACCACCTCGTGCAGCACGCCGATGGCGTGCGCCGATTCCAGCGCCGGGATGATGCCTTCGGTCTCGGCCAGCATGCGCACCCCGCGCAGGGCGTGCTGGTCGGAGCAGCGCAGGTATTCCACCCGCTTGCTGTCGCGCAGCAGGCAGTGCTCGGGGCCGATGCCGGCGTAGTCGAGCCCGGCCGACACCGAGTGGGTGCCGGTGACCTGGCCGTCGTCGTTCTGCAGCACCCAGGTGTACATGCCCTGGAACACTCCCGGGGTGCCGCCGGCGAAGCGCGCGGCGTGCTCGCCCAGGCGTTCGCCGCGACCGCCGGCCTCGACGCCGATGAGTTTGACCTCCTTGTCGTCGAGGAAGGGGTGGAAGATGCCGATGGCGTTCGAGCCGCCGCCCACGCAGGCGACGATGGCGTGCGGCAGGTGGCCCTCGTTCTTGAGCACCTGGGCCTTGGCCTCTTCGCCGATCACGCGCTGGAAGTCGCGCACCATCATCGGGTAGGGATGGGGGCCGAGGGCCGAGCCGATGATGTAGTGGGTGTCTTCGACGTTGCTGACCCAGTCGCGCAGGGCCTCGTTGACGGCGTCCTTGAGGGTCTTGGTGCCGGACTGCACCCCCACCACCTCGGTGCCCAGCAGCTTCATGCGGAACACGTTGGGCAGCTGCCGGCGCATGTCCTCGGTGCCCATGTAGACGCGGCACTTGAGCCCGAGCAGGGCGCAGGCGGTGGCGGTGGCCACCCCGTGCTGGCCGGCGCCGGTCTCGGCGATGATGCGCTTCTTGCCCAGGCGCTTGGCGAGCAGGGCCTGGCCGAGGGCGTTGTTGATCTTGTGCGCGCCGGTGTGGCAGAGGTCTTCGCGCTTGAGCCAGATCCGGCGCTGGAAGCGCGAGGACAGCGTGACGGCCTTGGTGAGGGGGGTGGGCCGCCCCACGTAGTCCCGCAGCAGGTCCCCGAGCTCCTTCTGGAAGGCCTTGTCGGTCCTGAGCTTGAGGTAGGCCTCGAGAAGCTGGTCGAGGGCCGGGACGAGGGTTTCCGGCACGTAGCGCCCGCCGTAGCGGCCGAAGCGGCCGGCGGCGTCGGGCCACGATTCCGCCGCCGCGGGGCTGGCGGGAACGCGGGCGGGCTTGGCGGCCTTGACGGCCTTGGCGGCAGGCATCGGTGGGGGTCCTCTGGGAAGCGGAGGAGTCTGCCCGCCAGCCCAGGGGGCGCAACCGCCAAGCCCGGCGGATCAGCCGGTGGAACGCGCTCCGCCGAGGTTGGCGAAGCCCGGATAGGTGGACTCGGCCTGCTGCTGCACCTCGCTCAGCTGCCGGCTGCCCTCGGCCACCGGCAGCTCCTCGAAGCGCACCGCGCGCAGGATGGCGTCGATCAGGTAGGCCTTGCGGGCATGCCACTGCGCCTTCTGGTCGAAGCGCAGGGTCGAATTGAGCACCAGCATGGCCCCGGGCAGGGCCGACACCGCCACCACCGCGTAGCGGTTGACCTCGAGCGCCACCAGCACCGCGGCGGCGAAGCTGGCGCTGATCGACAGCGCCAGCACCCAGAAGGCGCAGTGGTGGTTGAGGCGGGCGTGGCGGCGGTGGCGCGCCAGTTCGCGGCCGGTCTCGGCGATGAAGTCGGTGCTCATGGCGTCTCGGGCGGGGCGGCGGGGAAGGGGGTGGGCAGGGGGCAGGTCCAGGTCAGGTCGCCCAGGCGCACCAGCACCAGCCCGGGGCCGCACAACGACAGCGCCACCCGCGGGTCGGCGGTTTCGCGGCGGATGGTGTCGGCGCCCACGCGCAGGGCCTCGCGATCGAAGCCGCCGGCGAGCAGCAGCAGCATGCCCGCGCAGGGCTGGTCGCGCTGCCAGCGCGGGGACAGTCCAGCGTCCTTGAGCGCGCTGTCGAGGCGGTGGTGGTCGAGGGCGAGCAGGAAGGGGGCCTGCTGCGACCAGCGCCACCAGCCGAATCCCGCCAGCCCGGCGCCGGCGGCGAGCAGGGCGAGGATGATCAGCAGGGTGCGCAGGGCCGGATTCACCGCGGGTGGTCCACGGCGAAGCGCGCGATCGCTGCGTCCTGGCTGGCGATGTGGTCGAGCACCCAGCCATAGAGCAGGTTGCGCAGACGCTCCTGCAACTCGGTGATGGTGGTCGATTCGTGCAGCAGACGGTCCATCTCCACCACGATGGTGCGGTGCAGCACGCGGTGGCTGGCGAGGGCGGGGAAGCCGAGCTGCTGCATGTACTCCTCTTCGCGCGCGAAATGGAAGCGGGTGTACTTGGTCAGGCCCTTGAACACCATGGACAGGCTGTCCTTGTCGATGCTTTTCAGCTCCAGCACCACGTTGGCGAGCTTGATCAACTCCTGGTGCTGCCGATCGATCTCCGGGTCGTTGATCAGGAACCGGTCTTCCCAGACGATGGTGTTCATGGGAGGGGTGTACGGCCACCCTCGCTGCAGGCAATCCGTGCTCAAGTCCGTCCCCCCTGCGACCGATTCTTGAGGCATGCGCCTCACCCATGCGGACCTCGGTTTCGCCAGCAGCCATGAGCAGGGTGCGCGCAGCCTCGGGCGCACTGCGGCGCAGGTGCGCGTCGAGCCCCCGGTGCGGCGCGCGCCGCCGGCCCCAGCCGCTTCTGCCGCGGGCGCTGGCGGCGACAGCGTCGAGTTCTCGCTCAGCTCGCGCGACGAGATGCGCCTGCGCCTGCTCGAACTGCTGTTCGGCGCCAGGCGCCAGGATCTGCGCCTGCGCTTCGACGGCTCCGCCGGCGTCGAGGTGGCGGCGGTCGCCGAGCGCGCCCAGCAGGCGCGCCAGGCGCCGGCCCAGCCGCGGCTGGGCTGGGGGGCCGAGATCACCCGGCAGGCCAGCTACGAGGAATGGGAGTCCACCACCCTGCATGCCGCCGGCAACGTGACCACCAGCGACGGGCGCAGCATCGCGCTCTCGTTCGATTACCGGATGGAGCGCTATTTCCACAGCGAATCGTCGCTCTCGATGCGCGTCGGCGACGCCCCGGTGCAGGATCCGCTGGTGCTCGACCTGGCGGGCGCCGGCATCCGCTTCAGCGCCGAGACCGTCGATCTCGACCTTGATGGGGATGGCCGCGACGAGGCGGTGCACCGGCCGCAGGCGGGCGCCGCCTTCCTGGTGCGGGATGGCGATGGCGACGGGCGCATCACCCGTGGCGACGAACTGTTCGGACCGCAGAGCGGGCAGGGCTTCGCCGAACTGGCGCAGCTCGACCAGGACGGCAACGGCGCCATCGACGAGGGTGATGCCGCCTGGAGCACCCTGCAGCTGTGGGATGGCGCCAAGGGGCTCACCAGCCTGGGTGCTGCCGGGGTGGGGGCGATCCTGCTGCCGAGCACGGCGGCGGCCTTCACCCACACCGATGACGCCAACCAGGCCCTCGCCCACACCCGCCGCCTGGGCATCTACCTGCGCGAGGACGGCAGCGCGGGGGCGGTGGCCCAGGTCGACATGGTGGTGTAGCGGGGTCTAGCGCTGCCCACATCGCACTTCCCAGCGGGCAGGCGCGACCCACAACCGCGCCCATGCGCAACCTCGCCATCATCGGTTCCGGCCCCGCCGGCTACACCGCCGCCATCTACGCCGCCCGCGCCAGCCTCCAGCCGGTGCTGTTCACCGGGCGCCAGGCCGGCGGCCAGCTCACCACCACCACCGAGGTCGAGAACTTCCCCGGCTTCCCCGAGGGCATCCAGGGTCCCGAGCTGATGACGCGCATGGAGCAGCAGGCGGCGCGCTTCGGCACCGAGATCCGCCAGGGCTGCGAGGTGACCGCGCTCAAGCGCGTCGACGGCGGCTTCCTGCTCACCGTCAACGACCTCTACCAGGGCACCACCGCCGACGAGCCCTATCGCGCGGTGATCATCGCCACCGGCGCCAGCGCCCGCTACCTCGGCCTGCCCGGCGAGGCGGAGTTCTTCGTCGATGGTCCCGGGCGCAAGCATGGCCTCACCGCCTGCGCCACCTGCGACGGGGCGTTCTACAAGAACGTGCCGGTGGCGGTGGTGGGCGGCGGCGACACCGCCTGCGAGGAGGCGATGTTCCTCACCCGTTTCGCCTCGCAGGTGTTCCTGATCCATCGCCGCGACCAGCTGCGCGCGTCCAAGGTCATGGTCCAGCGCACCCTCGCCACCGCCAAGATCAGCCCGGTGTGGAATGCCACCCTGGGCGGCTACCACACCGATGCGAAGAACAAGCTGGAGGCCGTCACCCTGGTCGACACGGTGACCAAGGCCACCCGCCGGCTGGAGGTGAAGGGCGTGTTCATGGCCATCGGCCACCAGCCCAACACCGGCTTCCTGGCGGGTGCCGGGGTCCGTCTGGACTCCGATGGTTACATCGACGTGGAGCATGGCTGCCAGACCGGGGTGCCCGGCCTGTTCGCCGCCGGCGATGTGCGCGACCACCACTACCGCCAGGCGATCTCCGCTGCCGGCATGGGTTGCATGGCGGCGCTGGAAGCGGAGCGCTACCTCGCCGCCCTGGGTTAGGGCTCCACCCGAGGTCACAGGGCGGAAGCCCCCGCCCTGGCCGCCCTTGCTCCACCAGGGGCCTGGATCTAGGATCGCGTCCCACCCCAGCGCATGCCCAGCGACGACGACAACCATCCGCCCTCTGCGCAGTTGCCGCAACTGCCAGACCTCGACGCGGCGCTCGCCGGTGGCTCGCCCGCCCGCCCGGGGGACGACCACGGGGTGCGTCCGATCAGCATCTCGCCCGACACCGCGGGCGAGGGCGACAGCGCGGCGGTGCGCATCGCCGGGCCTGCCGAGGCCGATCCGCACCTGGGCAAGACCTTCGGCGGCTACGTGCTCGAGACCAAGATCGGCCAGGGCGGCATGGGCACCGTCTATCGCGGCCGCCAGGTCAGCCTCGACCGCGTGGTGGCGGTCAAGATCCTCAACAAGGCGCTGAGCGACAACACCGAATTCATCAAACGCTTCGAGCGCGAGGCCAAGTCGATCGCCCGGGTCAGCCACGCCAACATCGTGGCGGTCTACGACTTCGGGAAGTACGAAGGCCTGTGGTTCATGGTCAACGAGTTCATCGAGGGCTCGTCGTTGGCCAAGCTGATCTCGGAGCGCATGGTGGTGCCGCTGCCCGAGTTCCTGCCCCTGGTGGTGCAGTGCCTGTCGGGTCTCGCGCTGGTCGGCCGGCTCGACATCGTCCACCGTGACATCAAGCCCGACAACATCCTGATCACCAAGGACACCATCCCCAAGATCGCGGACTTCGGCCTCGCCAAGAGCACCAGCGAACGCCAGGACACCACCGACCTCACCGCCATCGGCCTGGCCATGGGCACCCCCGCCTACATGAGCCCCGAGCAGTGCATGGGGCACCGCATCGACCATCGCAGCGACCAGTATGCGATGGGGGTCACCGCCTACCTGGCGCTGACCGGCAGCAAGCCCTTCACCGGCGCGTCGTCGTTCGAGATCATGACCCGGCAGCGCGAGCTGACCCCGCCGCCGCCGCACCAGCTCAATCCCAGCCTGCCCTCGGAATGCAGCGCGATCGTCATGCGCATGCTGGCCAAGGATCCGGCCGACCGCTTCCCCGACGCCGAGGCCTGCCGGCTGGCCTGGCTGGGGCTGGCGCAGCAGCTCGATCCCAGCGCGGTGCTGCGTTCGGGCGAGCACACCATCCCCAACCTCTCCTCCAAATCGAGCCGCTACAAGACCCCGGTCGACAACCTGCCGGTGATCCAGCCGGCGGTGGTGTCGCCGGCGCCCGAGCCCCGCCACAACACCCCGCCGCCGGCGCCGCCGGCGCCGCCGCCGGTCCCGGTGACGGCGCCGACCCGCACCAGCGGCGAGTTCCGGGTGCCCGCCGGCGCGCCAGCCGCGACCTCCACCTCGAACTCCACCCGTCGCCCCGCCACCGACCATGCCGAGGCCGAGGGCAGGCCGCCATCCGAACGCCATCCGCGCCACGCCCCCACCGAGGCGATCACCTGCCCGCGCTGCGGCCATCTCAACCGCGCTGCCGCCTCCTCCTGCCAGCGTTGCAGTTCGCCCCTGCGCCAGATCGACGCCGCTGCCACCCGCACCGACCAGGAGGTCGAGGCCCAGCGGCTGCTCGACGGCGGCCGCCACCGCGAAGCGGCGGTGATCTTCTCGCGCTTGGCCGACAACGAGCAGGACCGCCGCCTGAAATCGGTGC
>JAKLKR010000209.1 GCA_023150565.1 Planctomycetota bacterium | reverse complement strand
CGCGGCGCCGGCGCAGGCCGGCCGCCAGCTCGCCGCCGTGCTGGTGCGCTGCGACGGCGACGGCGGCCTGGCCGAGCCGGCGGCGGCGGCCCTGGCCCACGAGGCGGTGCGCAACGGGGTGGCGGTGGTCGCCATCGGCCTGCGCGCCCGGCCGGGGGCGCAGAGCGCCGGGCTGGCGCCGCTGCCGACCCAGCGCACCCGCCTCTTCCTGCACCCGGTGGCGCCGTGATCCCGCTCATCGCCCTGCTCGCCGGCTGCGCCCTGCACCTGGCCGCCGGCCTGCTCGCCCTGCGCCGCGCCGGCGACGCGGTGGCGGTGCTGGCGGTGCTGGCGAGCGGCTGCCTGGCCCTGGCCGGGGGGTGGGCGCTGGCGGCGCCCGCCGATCTGCTGCTGCAGCTGCCCTGGCCGGTGCCGGGCGGCGCGGTCGCGATCGGGGTCGATGCCCTCTCGGGCGCCTTCCTGCTGCCCATCGCCGCGCTCGGCGCCGCCACCGCGGTCTACGCCCGCGGCTACTGGGACGCCCACCCCAGCGGCGGCCGCACCCGCGCCGCGGTGGCGGTGCTGCTCGCCGCCATGGCCCTGGTGGTGACCGCGCGCCACGGCCTGTGGTTCCTCGCCTGCTGGGAGGCGATGGCGCTGGCCGCCTGGGTGGCGATGTCGGCCGAGCACCGCGAGCGCGAGGTGCGGGTGAGCGGCTGGACCTACCTGGTCTTCACCCACCTCGGCACCGCCTGCCTGACCGCGATGACGGTGCTGTTCATCCTGCGCGCCGGCACCGCCGCGTGGGTGCCGCTCGCCGGCCCGGCGCACGCCCTCGACGGCGCCATCGTGCTGCTCGCCATCCTCGGCTTCGGCGCCAAGGCCGGCCTGCTGCCGCTGCACGCCTGGCTGCCCGGCGCCCACGCCAGCGCCCCCAGCCACGTCTCGGCCCTGCTCTCGGGGGTGATGCTCAAGACCGGCATCTACGGCATCCTGCGCATCACCGGCCTGCTGCCCGAGCCGGCGGCCTGGTGGGGCGCGCTGCTGTCCGTGGTGGGGGCGGCCACCGCCCTCTACGGCATCGCCTCGGCGGTGGTGCAGGGCGACTGCAAGCGCCTGCTCGCCTGCTCCTCGATCGAGAACCTCGGCATCATCGCCATGGCGGTGGGGCTGGCGCTGTCGGCGCGCGCCGGCGGACACGACGCCCTGGCCCTGCTGGCGGGGTCGGCGGCGCTGCTCCACGTCTGGCACCATGCGGTGTTCAAGGGCCTGCTGTTCTGCGGTGCGGGCGCGGTGCTGCACGCCACCGGCACCCGCCGCATCGACCGCCTGGGCGGACTGCTGGCGGCCATGCCGCGCGCCGGCGCGCTGTGGATCGTCGGCTGCGCCGCCGCCGCCGGCCTGCCCGGCCTGGCCGGCTTCGCCTCGGAATGGCCGCTCTACCTCGCCGGCTTCGCCGAGCTGCGCCAGGGCGGCTGGGCCGGGGTGCTGACGGTGGTGGCGCTGGCGCTGTGCGGGGGGCTGGCGGTCGCCGCCTACGCCGGCCTGGCCGGCGGCGTGCTGCTCGGCAACGGGCGCAGCCCCGAGGCGGAAAACGCCCACGATCCGCCGCCGTCGATGCTGCGGCCGATGGCCGCCCTCGCCGCCGCCTGCCTGCTGCTGCCGCTGGCGGCGCCGTGGACCCTGGCCGCCCTCGCCCCCGCCCTGGGGGTGGCCCTGCGCCTGCCGGCGGCGGCGGCGCCGGCGGTGCCGGGCATCGTCCACCTGGCGGTGGCGGGGCTGGCGGTGGCCGCGCTGGGGGCGGCGGCCTGGTGGCGCCTGCACCGCCGCCTGGCCGCCCTGCCCCAGGGCGCCGGGCCGACCTGGGACTGCGGCTACGCCGCCCCCAGCAGCCGCATGCAGTACACCGTGAGCTCCTTCGGCGCCACCCTCGGCCACGACATCGCCCCCGCCCCGATCGCGCCGCCGCAGGACATCCAGCCCGCCCAGGGCCTGTTCCCGCACGCCGCCTCCTTCTCCAGCCGCACCGGCGACGGCATCCTCGAGCGCTGGATCATGCCCCTGGTCGGGCGCGGGGCGGCCCTGTGCATGCGCCTGCGCCTGCTCCAGCAGGGCCATCTGCACGCCTACCTCGCCTACATCCTCGCCGCCGTGCTGGTGCTGCTGGCGGTGGCGGTGCTGGGACGCGCCGGCTGACATGGACGCCCCGCTCCTGCTCGAAGCCGCGGGCCGCGCCCTCGCCCACCTGGCGGTGCTGACGCTGCTGCCGCCTCTGCTCATCGGCCTCATCGCCAAGGTCAAGGCGGCCTTCGCCGGGCGCAACGGCCCACCCCTGCTGCAGCCCTACTTCGACCTCGCCAAGCTGCTGCGCAAGCAGGCGGTGTTCAGCCGCACCACCACCTGGGTGTTCCGCCTCGGGCCGGTGGCGGCGGTGGTCACCGCCCTGCTCGCCGGGCTGGTGGTGCCGCTGGGCGGGCTGGCCGCCCCGGTGTCCTTCGACGGCGACCTGCTGCTGGTCGCCTACCTGCTCGCCCTCGGGCGCTTCTGCACCATCCTCAGCGCGCTCGACACCGGCTCGGCCTTCGAGGGCATGGGCGCCAGCCGCGAGGCGGCCTTCTCCTGCCTGGCCGAGCCGGCGCTGTTCCTCGGCTTCATCGCCCTGGCCCTGCTGCTGCCCCCCGGCGGCGGCCTGCGCCTGGCCGAGCTGCTGGCGGCGGCGCCCGACGGCTGGCGCCTGGCCGCCGGCGGCATGGCCCTGGTCGCCGCCGCCTGGCTGGTGGTGCTGCTGGTCGAGAACTGCCGCATCCCCTTCGACGACCCCAACACCCACCTCGAGCTGACCATGATCCACGAGGTCATGGTGCTCGACCATTCCGGGCCGCCCCTGGGCCTGATCCTCTACGGCGCCGCGGTCAAGTTCGCGGTCATCGCCATGCTCCTGCTCTCGCTGGTGCTGCCGCGCGGCGGCGGCCTGGTCGCCGACCTCGCCACCGGGGTGGCCGGGCTGCTGGCGGTGGCGGTGCTGGTGGGGGTGGTCGAATCGTCGATGGCGCGCCTGCGCCTGCTGCGCGTGCCCACCCTGCTGGTCTCGGCCGCGCTGCTGGCCGGCTTCGGCGTCGTCCTGCTGGCGGTGCACTGACATGGTCGACCTGCTGCTCGCGCTCATCATCCTGCTCAACTTCGCCATGCTCGGCAGCGGCCGGATCCGCGTGCTGATCCAGACCGCCGCGCTGCAGGGCGTGGTCATCTCGGCGCTGCCGCTCGCGCTCGGCCACGAGCACACCCTGCGCGGGGTGGTGCTGGCCCTGGTCACCCTGGCGGTGAAGGGCTTCGTCATCCCCGCCGTGCTGCTGTCGGCCTTCGACCGCCTGAAGATCCGCCGCGAGGTCGAGCCGTTCATCAGCTATGCCGCCTCGCTGCTGCTGGTGGCGCTCGGCACCGCCGCCGCCGTGCTGGTCGGCCGCCAGCTGCCGCTCGCGCCCGAGCACGCCGGCAGCCTGGCGGTGGCCGCGGCCCTGGCCACGGTGATCGCCGGCTTCCTGCTGCTGATCACCCGGCGCAAGGCCATCACCCAGGCCACCGGCTACCTCATCCTCGAGAACGGCATCAGCATCTTCGGCCTGACCCTGGTGGGCGGGGTGCCCTTCCTGGTCGAGACCACCCTGCTGCTCGACCTGGTCGCCGGGGTGTTCGTCATGGTCATCGTCATGAACCACATCCACCGCGCCTTCACCACCCTGGACACGCGCCAGCTCACCGCGCTCAAGGAGTAGCCGGCCCGTGCTCGCCATCGTCCTGCTCCTGCTCGCCCCCGCCCTCGCCGCGCTGGTCGCCGGCCTGATGCGCAGCGAACGGGCGCGCCCCCTGGTGCTGCCCGCGCTCGGGGCGGTGCACCTGCTGGCGGCGGTCGCGACCATCGTCACCCGCCCCATCGCCGGCCACCAGGACCACCTCCTGGTGGCCTCGCTGTGGCTGCGCCTGGACGCCCTCGGCTCGGTGGTGCTGCTCGCGCTCAGCGTGCTCTTCCTGCTGGTGGCCTGCTACGCCCCCGGCTACCTGGCGGCGCGCTCCGAGCGGGCGAACCGCGTGCTGGTGGTGTGCTTCTGCATCTTCCTCGGGCTGGCCACCCTGGCCACCCTGTCGCAGCACCTCGGGCTGATGTGGGCGGCGATCGAGGGCGCCACCCTGGCCTGCACCCCGATGATCTACTTCAACCACAACCAGCGCAGCCTGGAGGCGACCTGGAAGTACCTGATGGTGGGCGGGGTCGGCATCGCCCTGGCCCTGCTCGGCACCTTCTTCATGGCCTATGCCGCCATCGCCAGCGGCCGCCCGGCCGAGCTGACCTACGAGGCGCTGATGGCCAACGGCGCCCTCTCCGAGCCGTGGGTGCGGGTGGCCTTCGTGCTGCTGCTGGTGGGCTACGGCACCAAGATGGGCCTGGCCCCGCTGCACTCGTGGAAGCCGGACGCCTACGGCGAGACCCCGGGCATCGTCGGCGCCCTGCTCGCCGGCGGCATGACCAGCGTGGCCTTCCTCGCTCTGGCGCGCGTGGTCGGCCTGGTCGAGGCCCTCGGCCAGGGCGCCTTCGCGCGCCAGGCGCTGACCGTGATGGGGCTGCTGTCGATGGCCTGGGCGGCGGTGTTCATGGTGCGCCAGAGCGACCTCAAGCGGCTGCTCGCCTACTCCTCGGTCGAGCACATGGGCATCCTGGCGATCGGCCTGGGGCTGGGCCCGGCCGCGCTGCCGGCGGTGCTGCTGCACCTGCTCGGCAACACCTGGGCCAAGAGCGCGCTGTTCATCAGCGCCGGCAACATCCACCGCGCCTTCGCCTCCAAGCACATCCCGGCGGTGAGCGGGGCGATCCTGCGCCTGCCGGTGTCGGGCACCATCTTCCTGCTCGGCTTCCTCGCCGCCACCGGGGCGCCGCCCTTCGCGCTCTTCCTCAGCGAGTTCGGCCTGCTGCAGGCCGCCGCCGGCGCCGGCGCCTGGTGGACCGGCGGCATCTTCCTCGCCTGCCTGGTGGTGGTGTTCCTCGGCTTCAGCGCCACCGTGCTGGCGGCGGTGCTGGGCGAGACCGACGCCCCCGAGCCCGAGCCCCAGCTCGGCGACTCCTGGCGCACCACCCTGCCGCCGGCGCTCGGCCTCGGCCTGGTGCTGGCCCTCGGGCTGTGGACGCCCGCCCCCCTGCGCGGCCTGTTCGACGAGGCGGCGGCGTCCTGGCCGGTGCCGCACGCCGCCGCCGTCCCCCATCCCGCCCCGGAGCCGGTGCCATGAGCGGCCCCTGGTGCTTCATGCGCGCCGGCGGCGCGGTGGCGCTGGAGGCGGTGCCCGACCTGCCGCTCGACGCCCTGCGCGCGGCGGTGGTGGCCGCGGTCGGCGCCGGCCGCCGCCTGGGCTGCTGGTGCGGCGACGGCGCCGGCCGGGTCTACGCCGTGCTGGTCGACGACGCCGCCGGCCAGCTGCTGGTGGCGCGCGCGCCCCTGCCCGACAGCTACCCCGCGCTCACCCCCGACTGCCCGCAGGCGCACCTGTTCGAGCGCGAGCTGGCCGAGCAGTACGGCGTGGTCCCGGTCGGCCACCCGTGGTTCAAGCCGGTGCGCTTCCACCGCCGCCTGACCCCCGGGCCCGACGCCTGGGGCCGTCCCGACGACGAGGCCGTCCTGCCGGGGGTGGCCGACATGTTCACCGTCGCCGGCGACGAGGTACACGAGGTCGCGGTGGGGCCGGTCCACGCCGGGGTGATCGAGCCCGGCCACTTCCGCTTCCAGTGCCACGGCGAGGTGGTCTTCCACCTCGAGATCAACCTCGGCTACCAGCACCGCGGCATCGAGCGCGCCGCGATCGGCGGCCCGCATCCGCGCAGCATGCTGCAGATGGAGGCCGCCGCCGGCGACAGCACCATCGCCCACGGCTGGGCCCACTGCCAGGTGGTCGAGGCCCTGGCGGGGGTGGCGGCGGAGCAGCCGGCGCTCGACCTGCGCGCGCTGATGCTCGAGCTGGAGCGCCTCGCCAACCACACCGGCGACCTCGGCGCCCTCGCCGGCGACACCGGCTTCCTGCCCACCGCCTCGTTCAACGGGCGCATCCGCGGCGACTTCCTCAACCTCAGCGCGGCGGTGTGCGGCAGCCGGCTGGGGCGCGGCATGCTGCGCCCGGGCGGGGTGCGCTTCGGCCTCGACGCCGCCCGCCGCGAGGACATGCGCCGCCGGCTGGAGCGTGCCGGCGCCGACGCGGTGCACAGCTGCCGGCTGCTGTTCGCCACCGCCTCGGTGCAGGCGCGCTTCGAGGACGTCGGGGTGGTGCGCCCGATCGACGCCGCCGCCGCCGGCCTGGTGGGGGTGGCCCGGCGCGCCTGCGGCCATCCCGCCGACGCCCGCCGCGACCATCCCGCCGACGGCCGGCCCGGCCCGGCCGGCCCGGCGGCGACCGCCGAGGGCGGCGACGTGCACGCGCGCGCCTTCGTGCGCTTCGCCGAGCTGCAGGAGAGCCTGCGCCTGGCCGACGGCCTGCTGCAGCGCGACGCCGCCGCCACCCCGCCGGGGGCGCTGCGCTGCCGGCCGCGCCCCGGCCACCTCGCCATCGGCCTGATCGAGGGCTGGCGCGGGCCGGTGCTGCACCTCGGCATCACCGGCGACGACGGCAGGTTCCTGCGCTACAAGGTGGTGGACCCCAGCTTCCACAACTGGTTCGGGCTGATGCTGGCGCTGCGCGACGAACAGATCTCGGACTTCCCGCTCTGCAACAAGAGCTTCAACCTCAGCTACTGCGGGTTCGACCTGTGATCACCGCGCTGCTCGCCCGCCTGCGCCAGGGCCACCACACCAACCGCTTCCCCGCGCAGGTGCCGCCGCTGCCCGACCGCCTGCGCGGCCGGCCGGTGGTGGACAGCACCCTCTGCCCGCCCGGCTGCCGGGCCTGCGCCGACGCCTGCGCGGTCGACGCCATCGCCATCGGCGCCGACGGCGGCCGCCCGGCGCCGCGCATCGACCTGGGCAAGTGCCTGTTCTGCCCCGACTGCAGCGAGGCCTGCCCGCCCAAGGCCCTGCGCTTCACCAATGAATTCCGCCTGGCGACCAGCGCGCGCGGCGACCTCGAGGTCGCCGACGGGCGCGTCTACGCCCTCGGCCGCGCGCTCGCGGGGCGCATCCGCCGGCTCTACGGCCGCAGCCTCAAGCTGCGCGTGGTCTCGGCCGGCGGCTGCAACGGCTGCGAGGTCGATGTCAACGTGCTCGGCACCCTGGCCTGGGACCTCGGCCGCTTCGGCATCAGCTACGTCGCCTCGCCCCGCCATGCCGACGGCATGCTCATCTGCGGCGGGGTGTCGAGGAACATGGAGCTGGCGGTGCGCAAGACCTGGGAGGCCATCCCCGGGCCCAAGGTGTGCATCGCGGTGGGCGCCTGCGCCATCGCCGGCGGGCCCTTCGCCGGCCACCCGGAGCAGTGCGACGGGGCCGCCGGCCTGGTGCCGGTCGACCTCTTCATCCCCGGCTGCCCGCCCCACCCGCTGACCATCCTCGACGGCCTGCTGCGCCTGATCGGGCGCATCGAGGACCAGGCCGCGCCTCCGGCCCCTCCAGCAGGCTGAGCTGGCGCGCGCCCTGGGTGGTGCCCTCGACCTGGTCGACCAGGCGGCCGGCCTCCTGCAGGTACCAGGCGCGGTCGATGGCGGCCAGCTCGGCCAGCGCCGGATCCGGCACCAGCAGGGCGTGGGCGGCCACGGTGGAGGTCTCGCGGCTGGCGGTGCTCTGCACCAGCGGGCGGCCGCGCGCCGCCACCACCCAGCGCACCACCGGGCCCGGCACCGGCGCGCCGTCCCACTGCAGCCCGCGCGCCCGCCGCCAGCAGGTGAAATCGGCGACCGCGTCGGCGCGCGCCACCGTCGCCGCGAGGTCGCGGCCGTGCACCAGGCGGTCGACCACCGCGCGGGCGATGATCGGCGCCGCCGCGCGCCGCGCCGAGCCGTCCTCGTCGCCGCCGCCGAAGCGCCCCTTGGCCTTGGCCACGCCGCCGTCCGGGCCCTGGGCGACGTAGTCGTTGACGCTGGTGCGCCACAGCCGGCGGTAGGGCGTGCGCTCCAGGGCCAGGCCGGTGGCCGACTCCCAGGCGGCGGCCGCCGCCGCCGGGTCGCCGCGCACGATGATGCCGTCGGTGTTGGCCGAGATCAGGGCGCAGCCCGCCTCCAGCACCCCGTCAATGAGCTGGAGCAGGCGCAGCTGGCCGGTGAGCACCACGCGCAGGGCGTCGGCGGGCGAGAACAGCGCGCTTCGGCTGTTGCCGAGCTGGCCGTAGAGGCTGTTGATCACGTACTTGAGCGCGCTGGCGGTGACGCCGTCGCCGGCGCGCTTGGCCTCCAGCCGGCGGCGCAGCAGGGCGCGGGTGCGCAGCGCGAAGTCCGCCAGCTGGGGCGGGGCGATGCCGTCGGCGGCGATCAGCGACGGGTAGTAGGAGGCCACATCGAGGTCCACCAGCGGGCCCTCCACCAGGCCGGCGGGATCGCTGGAATGCATGCCGCCGACCCCGAAGCCCACCGTCACCCCGCCCACCGCCCAGGACCAGGCCTGCGGGTATTCCAGCTCCAGGCGGCCCTCGGCGTCCCAGCGCACGCGGCAGCCGAGGATGGCGTCGGCCGCCGCCTGCACGTCGGCGCGCCGCACCCGGAAGCGCGCCGCCTCGCCGAGCAGTTCCGCCACCAGCAGGTCGCCGGGGGCGATGGCGCGGCGCACGTCCTCGCGCCGGGCGCCGTCGAGCACGATGCGCTCCGCCAGCTGGCCGGTGGTGGCCGACCAGGCGGCATCGCCGAGGTGGGGGTAGGCCGCGGCCAGGCGGTCGCGCACCGCCACCTGGCCGCCCAGACCGGCAAACAGGCGGGCGACCAGCGCCACGTCGGCCAGCGCCTCGCCCACCGGCAGGGCCAGGCCGGCGCGGCAGCAGGCGGCGGCGAGGTCGCCGGCGAACACCTCGAGGTCGAGGGTGCGGCGCCAGCGGCGCGGGTGGCGCGCCAGCTCCTGCACCGCCCGCCGCGGCGGCTGCGGACAGGCCGCCAGCAGGCGCAGGGCGGCGCCGTCGCCGGCGGCGCAGGCGGCGATCAGGCGCTCGGTGTCCCACGGCGAGCAGTCGCCCGCCGAGGCGGTCTGCAGCACCAGGCCGGGATCGTCGAGCAGCTGCGCGGCCAGCGGCCACGGCAGCAGCCGCGCCTGCGTCCCCGCCTGCACCGCCAGCCCGCCGGCGGCAGGCAGGGCGGTGACCAGCGCCTCCGTCGTCCTGGGCATGGGCGCGACCGTATGCGCCGGCGGCGCGGCGCACCTTCCCCGCCGGTCCCGGCCGCGAGAGTCCCGCGGTGCCGCCACCACCACCGCTCCTGGCGCTGCTGCTGGCGCCGCTGCTGGCCGCCGCCGAGGCGCCGGACCCGGCGCGGGCCTGGGCGGTGTGGCACTGGGGCGGCGCCGCCAGCCTCGAACCCGCGCAGGTGCAGGCGCTGCGCACCGCCGGCTGCGACCGGGTGTGGCGCTGGGTGGCGCTGATCGAGGCCGGCCCGCGCCGCAGCCGGCGCGGCGGCGCCCTGGCCGGCGCCGACGAGCTGCCCTGGGAGGCCTGCGTGCGCGTGGACGCCGCCTGCACCCCGCTGCTGGAACGCGACGGCGGCGCCAGCCTGTGGCCGCTGATCACAGCGGAACCGGGTGCGGCCGGGCTGCAGATCGACTGGGACGTGCCGGTGCGCCTGCTGCCGCAGTACGCCGGATGGCTGAGCGGTTTGCGCCATCGCCTGCCGCCGGGCACCCCGCTCGCGTGCACCGCGCTGCTCTCCTGGCTCGACGCCCCCGGCTTCGCCGCGGTGGCGGCGGCGGTCGA
>JAKLKR010000208.1 GCA_023150565.1 Planctomycetota bacterium | reverse complement strand
GCCTGGCCCACGCCGAGGAGGCGGCGCGCGCCGGGCTGGCGGCGGGCGCCTCGCTGGCGGCGATGGCCGCCGCCGCCGGGCTGGGGCGGTCGCGCTTCTGCGAGCTGTACCGGCGCCTGCGCGGCACCAGTCCGGGCGCCTTCCTGCGCGCCGAGCGCCTGCGCCGGGCCCAGGAGCTGCTCGCCCATGCCGAGCTGCCGCTGGCCGAGGTCGCGCGCCAGGTCGGCTATGCCGACGCCACGGTGTTCGGCCGCCGCTTCCGCGCCGCCACCGGCGCCACTCCAGGCGCGTGGCGGCTCAGTCGCGGTCCCGCCGCGCCAGCTCGGCGTCCGCCGCGCGCAGGCGGCGGCTGAGGTCGCGCGCCAGGTTCATCACCATGATCGCGAACGAGGACATGCTCTCGCGGCTGAGCGCGAGCAGCTCGGCGCGGTCGAGCACCAGCGCCTCGACCGGCTCCAGCGCCACCACCGAGGCGCTGCGCGGATGCAAGTCGAGCAGCTCCATCTCGCCCACCGTCGCCCCCGGGCCCAGCACCGCCACCCGCGACGGCCTGCCGTCGGGGCGCAGGCGGGTGACCTCGACCTGCCCTGACAGCAGCAGGTAGATGGTGCGGCCCTGCTCGCCCTCGCTGATCAGGGCCTGGTTGGCGGCGAAGCGCTGGCGCTGCAGGCGCGGTGCGATGCGCTCCAGCTCGTGCTCGGCCAGACCGCCGAACAGCGAGTAGCGGCGCAGGGTTGTCGGATCGACCGGTTCCATGGTGCGGCAGTCTACACCCACGATGGGGTTGCGCGCCAGGGGGAGTCAGCGCGGGGTGGCCCAGCGCTGGCCCGAGAAGTCGGTGCCCGGCAGCTCGGCGGCGGCCAGGCGGGCGACCGCGCGCGCCAGCGTGTGCAGGTCGTCGCGCCGGGCGGCGGGGGCGTAGCGCAGGCGCAGGTAGGCGGCCAGGGCCTGGTCGATGGCGGCGCCCTCATGCGGCAGGGCGACACGGGCGCGGTGGGCGAAGTCGGCCGGGCCCTCGGAGGCGCGCGGCTCGACCCCGCTGCGCTCCAGGCTCTCGCCCAGCCTGCGCCACAGCGCCAGGGCGCGCTCGCTGCGGGTCTGGCGCCGCCAGCGCAGACCGCCGCGCGCCGACCACACCAGCACCCCCGCCGCCACCGCCCCGGAACCGATCAGCAGCACCGGCAGGCCCAGGCTGCCGAGCAGGTCGAGACCGAACCAGCCCACCAGGTCGTCGCGCTGCTCGCTGCTCCACCCCATCGCCCAGCGGTCCCAGCGCGCCTCCTGCACCTCCCACCACAGGCGCAGCGAGCGCAGGGTGCGCTCGAAGGCGGTGCGCTTGCCGGCCTGGGCCTGGGCGGCGGCGGCGCCGGCCTGCCCGGGCGCGGCGGCGGCGGCGGCGGGCGAGTCGGGCGGCACCACCCCGGTGGCGTCGATGCGCTCCCAGGCGCGCCGCGCCGACACCCAGGCCTCGGTCCAGGCGTGGGCGCACGACTGCCGCACCACCAGGAAGCCGCCCTGCTCGTTGAGCTCGCCGCCGTGGTAGCCGACCACCACCCGCGCCGGGATGCCGCACAGGCGCAGCAGGGTGGCGGAGGCGCCGGCATAGTGCGCGCACAGGCCCTTGCGGCGGGTGAACAGGAAGCCGGCGAGCGGGTCGGAGCCCATCGCCCCGGGCTCGAGCGAGTAGCGGAAGCCCTGGCGCGCGTACCAGGCGAGCAGGCGCGCGATCACCGCCTCCTCGTCGGCGGCACCGGCGGACAGGCGCTGGACCAGGGCGGTGACGCGGGGATCGACGCTGGTGGGCGGGGCGAGGGCGTAGCGGTTGGCCACCGCGCCCCAGTCGCCGGGACGGGCGTCGGGGCACGACACCCCGCGGTAGGTGATGGTGCCGGCGGGCGGTTCCGACCATTCCAGCGTCGCCCCGCCGGCGGTCCAGGTGCCGGCCGGGGCCAGCAGCGGGCAGTCCAGCACCGGCGCCCAGGGAATGCTGGAGACGACCAGGGTGATGTCCTGCTCGACCACCTCGGCGGTGGCCGGCGCGCGCACCTCGATGTCGGGCAACGGCCGCCCGGCGACGGCCTTGCGCCAGGTGGCGCCGTCGGCGGTCGACCACAGCACCCCGGTGCGCCAGTAGAGGTCCTCGCTCGCGGGCGGGGCGTCGCGCCCGGGGAATTCCACCCGGAAGGCGACCTGGCGGTCGTTGGCCAGGCGCGAGGCGCCGCCCGGCTCCATCACCCCCGCCACCCCGGCGAGGGGGCTGCCGCCCTGCATCTGCGGCAGCGGCAGCGGCACCGCCGGACGCGGCACCAGCAGGTACATCACCAGCGCCAGAGGCAGGCCCTGCAGCACCATCAGCCCGGCCAGGCGCAGCGGCGGCCACAGCCGGCGGCCGCCGCCGCTGGGCACGTGGTGGCGCACCAGCGCCGCCGCCAGCGCCAGGCCGGAGCCGCTGGCGAGCAGGCAGGTGGGCAGCGACTGGTCGACCAGCAGGGTGGTGGCGACCAGGAAGGCGCCCAGGCCCGAGGTCACCACCAGGTCGCGGCGGCCGCCGCGCAGCTCGAGCACCTTGATCCACAGGAAGCCGACGAACAGCGGCAGCGCCGCCGCCACCCCCAGGCCGAGGTTGCCGCCCGCGGCCAGGCCGCCGAGCGCCACCACCGAGAGGGTCGCGCGCACCCACGGCTCCGGCGGCGGCCGCCCGCGCCGCGCCAGGGCCATGCGCCAGGCCCCCAGCGCCACCGCGCCGCCGATCATCCACCACGGCACCCGGCTGGCGACCGCGAGGGTGGCCAGGGCCATGCCCGCCACCAGCCAGGCCATCACCGGGAACGGTTCGAGCGGGCGCAGGCGTTCGCTCATGGCACCAGCCCCTCGGGCGGGTGGCGGGCGAGCACGCGCAGGCAGGCGTGGCGGTGGGCGGCGCCGGTGGCGGGCTGGACCTCGGCCCCGGGCAGGCGCAGGCCGTAGGGCGCGCCGCTGGCGTCGGCCTCGAGCACCCAGCGCGCGAGCTGCGACAGGCGCGCCTCGACCCCGCCCGCGCACTGCTCCCAGGCCAGCCAGGTGGCGCCGCCGTCGCTGCCCGACCATTCCTTGACCAGCAGCTGGCCGACGCGCTCGCTCGCGCGCCAGTCGATGCGCCGGGGCGAATCGGCGCTGCGGTGGCGGCGGTGGCCGCGGAAGTCCTCGTGGCCGTCGCGGTCGGGCCGCTCGCGGTTGCCGCCGCTGCCGTCGCTGGCCGCCGCCAGGGGCAGGCCGCCGGGGCGCGGATGCACCACCACCTCGCCCTCGGGCTGCAGCTCGCGGCACAGCCGCGCCAGCCCGAGCGGGTAGGCGCTCGAGACCTCGAGCGCGGGCAGCGGGTGGATGCCGCGCGCCAGCGCCGGCAGCACCAGCGAGGCCTCGCCGTCGCCGCCGGCGGTCACAAGCGGCAGCACCGCCAGGCCCTCGTCGCCGTCGAGCGGGGCCACGCGCAGGCCGTGGGAGTCGCGCCCGCTGCGGTTGTGCGCGCGCACCGTCACCACCACCGGCTCGCCGGCCGCCACCGGCGCCTCGGCGGCGGCGGTGAAGGCCACCGCGCGCAGGTTGGCGCGCCCGTGCGCGAGCGAGGCCAGGGCCGCCGACACCGTCAGGCTGACCATCAGCCAGGCGGCGTTGCTGCGGTGGTTGATCGCCATCGCCCCCATCGCCAGCAGCGCCAGCGACACCATCACCGCGTGCCGCGACAGGCGGGTGCGGATGCGCCCGTGGGCGGAGGCGGCCACCGCTCACTTCCCTCGCAGGCGGCGCGCCATCTCGCGCTGCACGTCGCGCTGCTGCGCGCGCTTGAGCAGGTCCTGGCGGCGGTCGCCGCGGTCCTTGCCCCGGCACAGGCAGATCGCCACCTTGGCCCAGCCGCGGCGGAACAGCAGCCGTTCCGGCACCACCGTCAGGCCCTTGCCGGCGAGCTGGCCGCGCAGCTTTTCAAGCTCGCGCTTCTTGAGCAGCAGCTGGCGCGGCTGCCCGGCCTGGTGGCCGAAGATGCCGGCCTGGCGGTATTCGCCGATGTGCAGGTTGTAGAGCCACAGCTCGCCGGTGCGTTCGTCGAAGCGCGCGTGCGCCTGCGCCCACTGCACGTCGCCGGCGCGCAGGCTCTTGGCCTCGCTGCCCATCAGGATCATCCCCGCCTCCCACGAGTCGATCACCTCGAAGTCGTGGCGCAGCTTGCGGTTATACAGGATCTCGACGGGCTTGTCGGCGGCCTTGGGGTCTTTCGCGGCGGGCTTGGCGGCCATGCCCGCAGTACAGACCGCGCCCGGGCCGATGCAAGGACGGCGGGCTTGCCCCTTCCGGCGCGGATCCTGGCCATTCCCATGGGGGCGATGCATCCCACCGACGACCTGCGCATCGAGCGCCTGCGCCCGCTCATCCCGCCCGCCATCCTGATGGAGGAGCTGCCGCTCGACGACACCGCCTCGGCCACCGTGGCCGGGGGCCGCGCCGCGCTGGTACGCTGCCTGGCCGGGCAGGACGACCGCCTGGCGGTGGTGGTGGGGCCGTGCTCGGTGCACGACCCGGCCGCCGCCCTCGACTACGCCCGCCTGCTCGCCGCCGCGGCCGAACGCCACCGCGGCGAGCTGCTGGTGGTGATGCGCGTCTACTTCGAGAAGCCGCGCACCACGGTGGGCTGGAAGGGCCTGATCAACGACCCCGGGCTCGACGGCGGCTTCGCCATCAACCAGGGCCTGCGCCTGGCCCGCCGCCTGCTGCTCGACGTGGCCGCGCTCGGCCTGCCCGCCGGCTGCGAGTTCCTCGACCCGATCAGCCCGCAGTTCATCGCCGACCTGGTCAGCTGGGGGGCGATCGGCGCGCGCACCACCGAGAGCCAGGTGCACCGCGAGCTGGCCTCGGGGCTGTCGATGCCGGTGGGCTTCAAGAACGGCACCGACGGCAACCTGCAGATCGCCCTCGACGCGGTGCGCGCCGCCGCCCATCCCCACTGCTTCCTGTCGGTGACCAAGCAGGGGGTGGCGGCGATCGTGCACACCCGCGGCAACGGCGACTGCCACCTGATCCTGCGCGGCTCCAGCGCCGGACCCAACCACGACGCCGCCTCGGTGGCCCAGGCCGGCGAGGCGCTGCGCGCCGCCGGCCTGCCGGCGCGCCTGATGGTCGACTGCAGCCACGGCAACTCGGGCAAGGACTGGCGCCGCCAGCCGGCCGCGGCCGAGGAGGTGGCGCGCCAGGTCGAGGGCGGCTCGCGCCTGGTCGCCGGGGTGATGCTGGAGAGCTTCCTGGTCGCCGGGCGCCAGAACCTGCCCACCGGTGGCCAGCCGCCCGCCACCCTGGTGCGCGGGCAGAGCGTCACCGACGCCTGCCTGGGCTGGGACGACACCGCCGCGGTGCTGGCGCGTCTGGCACAGTCGGTGGCGCGGCGGCGCAGCCTTTGACAAAGGCTCGGAGCCTGATGTAGGATATGGTCCGAGGACCCTCCTATGCGCCTGCTGCCCGCCATCGCCGCCCTGCTCATCGCCGCGTCGACCTCCCTATCCGCCGCCGACGACACCGCCAGGCAGGTGGGGGTGGTGTGGAACACCACCTCGTCCAAGGTCGACGCCACCTTCGCCACCTTCGTCAAGGTGCTGGGGGAAAAGGCGCCCTCGATCCAGCTCGAGGTCAAGGGCAAGCTCAAGAGCATGGCCGAGGTCGGCAAGCTGATCGACGAATGGCAGACCACCAAGCACGCGGTGGTGGTGCTGCGCAGCCAGTGCGCCTCGTACCTGGTCGACCATCCGCCCAAGATCCCCACCTTCACCGGGGTCACCAACGATCCGGTCGAGCTCGGCATCATCAAGGATCCCAAGGCGCCCGAAGGCCTGATCACCGGCACCACCTACGCCATCCCCGCCTCCGCCCAGGTGGGGGCGATGCAGCGCCTGGTGCCGGGGCTCAAAGGCATCGGCCTGCTGCTGATGGAGGGCCACCCCGGCGCCGCCATCGACCGCGCCGGCACCGAGGCCGCGTGCAAGGCCGCCGGGCTGGGCTGCGAGGTGCGCCTGGTGAAGACCAAGGACGCGCTCGCCGTCGCCACCAAGGAGCTGAAGGAGGCCGGGGTGGGCATGATCGCCCTCGGCACCCAGAACCTGGTGTTCGACAACGCCGCCACCGTGGCCCAGATCGCCGGCGCGCTGCCGGTCTACAGCTTCTCCGAGAAGCCGATCCAGACCAAGCACGCCCTCGCCGGCCTGGTCGCCGACGACGGCTGGCTGGGCGAACGCCTGGCCGAGCAGGTCATCGCGGTGGTGATGCAGGGCAGGAAGATCAGCGAGCAGCCGGTGGTCTACGACCCCAAGCCGCGCCTGCTGCTGAACAAGGGCAAGGCCGCCGAGCAGGGCATCGCCCTCTCGCCCGAGGTGCTGGCCGGGGCCCAGGTCATCGAGTGAACCGGCGGCACGGCTGATGGATGGGGCGGGCGCCACCCGCACCCGCCCATCGGCCGGTGCGACTGGCAATGCAGCGCCAACCCCAATCATCACTTAGGTGATAACCCTATGCGCCTGAGCCTCGCTGGCCGCATCGCCCTGGTCGGGGGTGCCAGTCTGCTGGTCACCGCCGCCACCCTGGTGGCGCTGGGCACGGCGCAGGCCCAGCGCGCCCGCGCCACCGCCATGGCGGCGGCGGTCGAAGGAGCGCGGGCGGAAGCCGAGCAGCGCTTCAGCGGCGCCGCCGGCGCCGCCGTCGCCCGTCTGGAGTCGCTCAGCGAGGGCGCCCTGGCCCAGGCGCGCGCCCTCGCCCAGGTGCTCGAGCGCACCAAGGCCGAGAACGACGCCATCGAACTCGGCCGCGAGCAGATCGTGCTGCTGCTGCGCACCGCCCTGGAGGGCAACCCCGGCTTCGCGCGCGCCTGGGTGCATGCCCCGCCCAAGGGCCTCGACGAGCTGGATTCGGTCTACGCCAAGACCCCTGGCCACGATGCCAGCGGCCGCTTCGTGGCCTGCTGGGGCCGCGACCCGGCCGGCAAGCCGGTGCTGAGCGCGCTCAAGGGCTATGCCGACGGGCAGGCGCAGAACCGCGCCCTGGCCGGGAACGAGCGGGTGATCGAGCCCCACCCCCTGCCCGAGGACGGTGCGCGCTGGGTGGTGAGCGCCACCGTGCCGGTACTGGTCAAGGGCAAGGCGGTGGCGGTGGTGGGCGTCGACCTGCCCGCCGCCGCCTTCACCGGGGTGCTCGACGAACTCGCCCGGCCGCTCGCCGGCGGATCGCTGGCGCTGGTGGCCGACGGACGCCGGCTGCTCGCCAGCGGCCAGCCGCCCGGCGCGGCCACCGCCGCCGCCGGCGACCCCCTCGCCGCCATCCCCTGCCCGCTCGGCCGCGGCGGCGACCGCTGGACGGTGGCCACCTGGGCCCCGGCCGAGGCGGTGGCGGGCGCGGTGCACACCCTGGAGCAGCAGCTGGTCGCGGCCGGGCGCCGCGAGCTGTGGCTGCAGCTCGGCCTGTCGGCGCTGGTCGCCGGCGCCGGCATCGCCGCGCTGCTGTGGCTGGCGCGCTCGATCAGCCGTCCGGTGCGCGCCACCGCCGCCCGCCTGCGCGAGCTGGCCGAGGGCGACGGCGACCTCACCGCCCGCCTCGACACCGGCCGGCACGACGAGCTGGGCGATCTGGCACGCGCCTTCAACGCCCTGATGGACCAGCTGCAGGAGCTGCTGCGCGCGGTCGCCGCCAGCACCACCGACCTCAACACCGCCGCCGAGCGCCTGTCGACCACCGCCCGTACCATGTCCGCCGAGGCCGCCGAGACCCGCCAGCAGGCCGACAACGCCAGCGGCGCCAGCGGCCGGGTCAAGCAGGACATGGGCCAGGTCGAGGCGGCGGTGGCGCAATTCCGCCAGTCGATCGCCGAGATCGCCGGCGCCGCCCAGGCCAGCGCCGGCCTGGCCCAGCGCGCGGTGGCCGACGCCGAGGGGGCGGCCGGCGAGGTCGGCCGGCTCGACCAGGCCTCGCGCGCCATCGGCCAGGTGGTGACGGTGATCCAGGGCATCGCCGCCAAGGTCAACCTGCTGGCGCTCAACGCCGCCATCGAGGCCGCCTCGGCCGGCGATGCCGGGCGCGGCTTCTCGGTGGTGGCCAACGAGGTCAAGGAGCTGGCACGCCAGGTGGCGTCCGCCTCGCAGGACATCGCCGGACGCATCGCCGCCATCCAGGCCGGCTCGCACCAGGCGGCCGGGGCCCTGACCGGCATCGCCACCACCATCCGCAAGGTCAACGACGGCGCCGGCGCCATCGCCGCCGCGGTCGAGCAGCAGAGCGCCACCGCCGAAGGCATGGTCGGCCAGCTGCGCAACGCCACCGACGGCAGCTCGGCGATCACCGACAGCATCGCCGCCGTGCAGGGGGTGGCCGGCAACGCCGCCGAGGGCGCCGCGCGCACCGAGAGCGCGGCCGAGCAGGTCGCGGCGATCGCCATCGAGCTGCAGAGCCAGCTGTCGCGGTACAAGTTGTGAGGAGCGGTTGATGGTTGGTGGTTGATGGTGAGCAGGGGCGCTCCATCGGCGTCGTGCAGGCGAACCATCAACCATGAACCATCAACGGCGGCGGCACCGCCGCCGCCCAACCGCCGGGAATCCCGAGACCCCCTTCGCCAAAACGGCCTTCCGTCCGTGGTCGCGGGAGCATAGTCCGCGCCCACAGAGGATCCCGTCCATGATCATCGACTCCCTGCCCTATCAGCTCGCCCAGGCGCTCACCTCCGCACCGGAGGCCGATTCCACCAACCTGCTCTTCGTCGGCTTCACCGCCCTGGTGCTGTTCGGCCTGTTCTGGTGGCTGATCGGCAGCTCGATCATGCTCTACATCCAGTCGGTGGCCTCGAACGCCACCGTCGGGCTGACCTCGCTGGTGTTCATGCGCATCCGCAAGGTCAACCCGACCGCGATCGTGACCGCGCGCATCACCGCCAAGAAGGCCGGCATCGACATCACCTCCGACAAGCTCGAGGCGCACTACCTCGCCGGCGGCCACGTCATGCGCGTGGTGCAGGCGGTGATCAACGCCAACAAGGCCAACATCCCCCTGTCCTTCGACACCGCCTGCGCCATCGACCTGGCCGGGCGCGACGTGCTCGACGCGGTGCAGACCTCGGTCAACCCCAAGGTGATCGACGTGCCGGGGGCCAACTCCGGGGTCGCCACCATCGACGGCGTGGCCCAGAACGGCATCCAGCTCAAGGTCAAGGCGCGCGTCACCGTGCGCACCAACCTCGCCCGCCTGGTCGGCGGCGCGACCGAGAACACCATCGTGGCGCGCGTCGGCCAGGGCATCGTCAGCGCGATCGGCGCCGCCAAGACCCACATGGAGGTGCTGGAGAACCCCAAGAGCATCTCGCGCACCGTGCTCGACGCCGGCCTCGACGTCGGCACCGCCTTTGAGATCCTCTCGATCGACATCGCCGACGTGATCGTGGGCGAGAACATCGGCGCCCGCCTGCAGACCGACCAGGCCGAGGCGCAGAAGAAGATCGCCCAGGCCGAGGCCGAGCAGCGCCGCGCCATGGCGGTCGCGCGCGAGCAGGAGATGGTCGCGCTGGTGGCCGAGAACCGCGCCAAGGTAGTGCTCGCCGAGGCCGAGATCCCGCTCGCCATGGCCGAGGCCTTCCGCGCCGGCAAGCTCGGCGTGATGGACTACTACAACATGCGCAACGTCCAGGCCGACACCGAGATGCGCAACGCCATCGCGAGCCCCGAGGCGGTCGATTCGAAGTCCAAGGTGCAGTGAGCGATGGGCCTGCTCGACGAGATCATGCGCCAGCTGCAGGAGGCCGCCGACGAGGCGCGCCGCCAGCAGCAGCCGGGGGCGCCGAGGCCGCCGGCGGC
>JAKLKR010000207.1:7134-9853 GCA_023150565.1 Planctomycetota bacterium | reverse complement strand
ATCCACACAACGATGAAGCGCCCCACCTCCCATCCCACCACCCATCCACATCCCAGGACGTCGTTCCACCTTGCTGGGGCGGCCGCCGGTGGATCCGCTGCCGGAACCGCAGGCGGAACCGCAGGTGGATCCGCCCACGGGAAAATCGTCAGGAAAATGACGAAAAAACCCGCCGAGGCCCGGCCACGGCGAATCATCGCATTCTACCGACCTTTTGTTCGAATAAGGAAATAGCCGGTCCAGTGGGTCGCCATCGGCTCACCCGGAGAGCCCGCGTACGTCGGCACCGAAGTCAGGGTCGGCCGGCAGGAAGGTCGCCAGTCGATGGCAGCACGCTCGCGCGGGCGAGCATCCGGGCCCCTCAAATACCTAGCTTCAGGTAATCCTGTAGAAAAGCTGGAGCATACCTCCAGTATTCCCATATGGCCGACCCCGGTACCAACCGCGGACGAGGCCGCCCAGGACCTGCCCATGCCGATGCCCACGCTCACTTTCAGCGACTACCAAGACTTGGTCGACCGCGGCATCGCTCGGCAGCTGCCGCTGACCACCGCCCAGGCAGCACGCGTCCTCCAGGGGATGGGCTTCGATGCCACCGAGGTGCGCCTGGACTACTATCTCAAGCGACAGCGTCTGCACATCGGTCGCCAAGGCGGACGCAACTACCGCTGGACCGCTGACGACATCGAGATCGCCGCCGCCATCTTCGACCAGGATGGGCACTGGGGGCCCCAGGCTCAGATGAACCGGCTGCTCGACCTGGACTATGCCGAGCGGTTGCGCGCCGAGCAGGTGGCCTGGGTGCAGCTCACCCTCGCCTATCCAGGACGCCTCGCGGATCTGCGGCGGGAGCAGTGCCTGGTCATGCAGGTGCACCCGCCCTGCCCGCCCCGGCGGGGGCGGGTCACCTTCACGCCCACCGAGGAGGTCTTGGCCTACCTGGGGGAGCCGATGGCGTCAGCGCGTGCCAAAAAGCCCACGAAAGGACCAGCAGGTGGATCAAGACGCCGGTAGCCCGCGGGAGCCATACAACCCGCCTGGCTCCGGAGTGAACGTGAGAGGCACCTGCGTGGTCGACGGTCGATACGGAGTTCAGCCCCTGACGATAGCCCCCGTGGCTCCTGGTGGTTCGTTGTTCATCTCAGGGATGTTGGTTTGGGTTTCCGCCACAGCCTGCAGCATGGCATTCCAATTCCGCATCCTGATCTGCCAGCCGGACTGGGAGGCGTCCCAGATCCTGATGTCGATAACTAGTTTTTTGAGGCGGGTTGCCCTGAAATAGCTCCCGGACGCTCGTGCATTGACAGCGGCGTGGGTCATCACCGTTACGTCAGGTCGCACCACGGTCACGTGCTGGGGTGTCCCCGCATAGTCGGGGGGACATTCGCCGCGGGCCCAGGCTAGGCGGTCATCCCAGCGGCCCAGGGCGCTATCCATCAGCAACTGCCCTCCCGACCGCTGCGAGAGGTCCTGGGGGTTGGCCGGCGCGACGATGAAGCTCGCCTGGCGACGAGGGGCCTGCCCAGGTGCACCGGCGCGGTGGTCTGGCTTCCGGATCACGCAGTCGGCGACATGGTGAGCCGGTCGCCGAGCCTGCAGGGGGAGATAAGCCGCCTCGCGCGCACGCAGGGCGATCTGACGCAACCGATCCAACTTGGTACTCACCAGCCAGACGGGGATCACCGTGGGCACGCACCGGTGTCGGTGGACATGCAGGGTCAGACACCCCGGCCGGGCCCGGATCTGGAGCGGGTCTTCCCCGCGCAGGACAGCGCGCAGTCGGGTGGGGCTGACGATAGCCCAGTCATCCATCTGAGTCGGCGCATAGCGCAGGCGGAAGGCCCGCTTGGTGCGGATGGCCATCTTCATGCCGAGGGTGGAGTGGGTGTGGATGGCGGCCAGAAACGCGGTGAGGCGTTGATCCGGCGGCCCGCACCACCGGAAGCGGGACGGTTGGTCATCATCGAGGGGCATGAGCGACCGTGCCTCCCAGATCTCCGGCTTCGTGATGCGCCGGCGGAAGACAAAGCCGTCCTGGAAAAAGCTCCGTCGGCCGGTCGCCCAGAGCGGCTCGGTGACACCCGCCATCCATTGCCGGTCGGGCGCGAACACCTCGACGCCAGCAGGGAGTTGGAGGTCGAGGGGCCGCGCAGGCCCATGCTCGAGGCTGACCTCCGTGGGGGAGAGGATGCCGGTCGAGACCAACGTCCTGACCAGCTGCCGCGGGGTGCAGCCGTTGCGGTTGGTGCGCAGGGTCAGGATGCCGCCCGAGGGCACGACGAGGCGCTCTTGTCCTTGGCACACGGATGCCAACCGGCGCGCCGAATAGCGCAGTTTGACCGGGCCCTGGGGAGCATCGCGGGCGGTGGTGCCCGGGTAGTCGATGAAATCGGCCAGGCCTTCGTTGGACGCTTGGTCGAGCCAGTAGAAGTCGCCCCGGGCTAAGGATTCCAGGACGCGATCCAGATCAGCCGTGTTCTTGGCGTTGGTCCAGATGAAGCGGCGTGGCAGGTCAGGGTTGCTGTGCTTGCTGAAATGGTCGACCTCCAACTGGCCGCCATCCTTCGGCCGGATACGAAAGCCCTGGACCACCCGGATCTTGCCGTTCATGGCTGACCGTTCCGCTGGTCGCCAGCATCCCAGGCGCGGATTGCGATGGCGGAAGCGCGCAGGGCCACCGCACGGGGGAAGGGGAGGGCCGGATCCATGATGAGCTCCA
>JAKLKR010000207.1:0-7124 GCA_023150565.1 Planctomycetota bacterium | reverse complement strand
GGGGTGGGGTGATGGGGTCCCTTGAGCCTGGCCACGGATAGTTGTGCCGCCAGGCTGGCTACCCTCAAATAGGACGGGATTGGAATGACGCCCCATTTCATCCTAATCCATTACCGAACAACCCATTGCGAGTCGACATGACGCTTCCTCGCTCCGCTCGCGTCAGGTACTGCCCGGTGCCTGGTTATGTCGGCAAGGTGCCGTTTGAGCGTGCCCCCCGTGGGCCCCGGCGGGGCGTTGATCGGCAGGTTCTGCTGGCCCTGCTGCGAATCCGGTTGAGCCACCAGATGCGGACGTCGCGGGCGGCTCCAGGCGAGGACTCGGTCAGCGTGGCGCTGTGGCTGTCGCTGGTGCGCCCGCAGTGCGCGCGGACTCCCCGGCAGGCGCGCGCCCTGCTGGCAGGCACGGCCTGTCCACCGCGGCGCCTCCGGGAGCTGTGCAAGTTCCTCGGGGTTTCGACCAGCGATGCGACCCCACCGAGGGCCGCCTGGGTGCTGAACCGCTTTCTCAGCCAAGTCTTTCCGGGAAGAAAGTCCTCGACGAGGAGCGCCAAGGCCGGTGCCCTGCTAGCCAAGACGCCGGTCTGGTCGGAGGCGCTGTTCGCCCAGGCCGCTGCCATCATGCAGCAGAAGCCGGACCCGGTGTGGATTCGTCGTGCCTATGGGGCGGCCCTGCTGCTGCAGGTGCTGGACGCTGAGGTCGGAGTAGTCCGGTCGCTGCGTCGGGTTCCTGAGCGGAAACCTGCCATCGTCGAACTCCGCATGCGTGGGACCGGGCTGCGGGGCGAGGCCTTGCGCCAGCACCACCAGAAGCAGGTGGTGCTCTGTCTGCAGCAGTTGAAGGCCGATGAAACGGACGAGTTGAGAGAGGCCCTGGGTAGACTGGCCGGCACTGCGGGTGTTTCACCGACCTCATGAGGCCGGTGGGTCACCGTACACGAAGGTCGGGATAGCCAAGCCAGACCCAGGGACCGCGGCCCCGCACCAGGCACCAGATGAACGGCCCCGGTCTTCAGTGGCCAGGCTTCCACCGTGCAGTCCGATGTGAGGGGACGCCGCAGTCCTTGACCACGTCGTCACCGTCATCGTGACCCCCACCATGGTTCGGGTGCAGGGTGTGCGGCCGTGGGCTCCGGATCATGGGCTGGTGGCGGGCCGGAACCGTGGGTTCCGGACTGAATGGTGTGGACCACCGCATAGCCGTTTTATCCTATCGCGCCTCGGAGCGAAACTGCTGGGCATGGCGGCGGGAGACGGCGGGAGGGGGACAGTGGTGGAAGGAGGGGTCATGGACCGAGGGCGTGGGCGGCCGTTCGGTCGGTCGCCGGAGGCCTGGTGGGCGCACCGTGGCATGGCACAGTGGTACTGTGACGACACAGTGGCCCAAAAATCGCCGCGATTGATTTTTGTAAGACATTTAGTATCATGAGCTTACACAACAACCGCCGTCCAGGGTTCGAATCCCCCCCTCTCCGATTTAACTATCTGCGATAAAGCTCCTTGCGGCATAAATTAAGATGCTGCAAGGAGTTCTTTCGCCCTCATGAGGTGCCCTGGTGTGCCCAGGCCGAGGGCCCTCTGGCCGACTGGGAGCGGCCCGTCGCCGTGTCTACCCTGCGGCGTCATTGCCATCTGCACCAGGTCATCAGCGAGGGGGAAGTTGGCGCGCACCTGCGCGAACCGGCCGGGCCTGGCATTCCATCCGGATATGGCGGCGTTCATCCAGTGGGTCGCACGGCGGCCAGATGGTGTCAGGATCCCGTTGGTGGCCAAGAATCGCCGTTGAGCAGGTCGGAGCACGCATGGATCTCATCGCCTCCGCCCAAGCCCTGGCCACCCGCGCCCACGCCGGCCAGCAGCGGGATGACAGCGGCGATCCCTACATCGTCCATCCGACGCGGGTGGCGACGCGGCTGGCCAGGCGCTTCCCCGACGACGCGGTGCTGATCGCCGCCGCCTGGTGCCATGATGTCCTGGAGGATTGCCCGCAGATCACGGTCGCCGAACTCCGCGCCGCGATTGGCGATGATGCCCTCGCCATCGTCCGCGAGGTGACCAATCCCAGCAAGCAGCACCCGGATCTGCCGCGCGCCGAGCGCAAGGCGATGGACCGTGCGCACATCGCGGTGATCAGCCGCCGGGCGCGCTGCCTCAAGCTTGCCGACCGCGCCGACAACCTGCGCGACGGCTGCGCCTGCCCGGACAAGGCTTGGCTGGCAACCTACGTGAGCGAGTCGCGTCTGCTCGCCGAGGTGCTGCGTGGCACTGATCCCCAGTTGGAGAGCGATCTCCAGGACGCCCTCTCTGTCGCGGCCACCGCTGCCGGCATCGACTGAACCTCATGGCGCCCGTACGAATTCCGGCAACGGTGGCATGTGACGCACGGTCAGACCACGTTTCCTGGCAACGGTCACCGCAGCCTGGCGCGCCATCGTGATCATGCGGTCCCAGCCAGATGGATCGCCGAGCGCGGCATCGCGCTCGGCCCTGTCTGGCAGCAGAGGCTGCATGTCGCGCACGATCTCGCCCAGGGACTCGGGCGGATGCCCGGGCCCCAGCACGTCCTCGACGGCGCCCATGCCAAGCAGGCGGGTGCGCAGCTTGGTGTGCAGGAAGCGCGCCTCCTGCAGTCGCAGGTCATCGTCGATGCCGATGGCCGGGAAGCGCGTGCGCACCCAGTCGCGGGCCTCTGCCGGTGTCCGGCGCGGAGCTGGCGGCACCAGGCGGTCGGGGAGGTGCTCGCTCAGCCAGGATTGGAAGTCGCCAACCTTGCGGCGCTGCTTATCGCGGCTGCGGTTCTCGTGGTTGGTCGCCTCGGGCATGAACATCCACGGTCCGGCCAGCGGGCTCGACAGGATGAAGCGCCAGAGCGTGTCGTAGGTGTCGAACCAGGGCAGAACGGACGGATAGCCGAGCGCCGCCAGCACCTCGGCGGGATCGGCCGTCAGGTGGACGTCGGCAGCCCAGGGGATATCCCGCTCGGCCCGGTAGCGCAATCCGTCCATGCCGAAGACGAGACCCTGCCAGGCCGCGACGCGACCCAGGAGCATGCCGAAGTCGCCGCCGGCATAGAAGAAGCGGGTGGCCGGCGCCTCCTCCGGTGTGCAGCAGATGAAATCGACTTGGACGATGCGCCCACGATCCCAGGGAAGCGGCACCGGTACGGAGAAGACCATGTCATTGCGGCGGATGGCGGCGTGATCGGCCCCGACCATGCCGGCGAAGCGCTCCACCGTCGGGGCGTCGGACTCGCAGATGACATCAATGTCGCCGTGGTCCGGCTTCTCGGCGACCCACGGCACGAGTTAGAGCGGTCGTGGGGCGACCAGCTGCCAATTGCGGTGCAGGTGGTGCACCAGGTCGATGACCTCGGCCGAGGTCAGCCGGACCGGATGCAGGTGCTTCAGCGCGTTGCCGCCCATGGTCGGGATCCTCAGGATATGCCGCAGCGATCGCCCGGCGGTGCAGACCGATCCAGGGCTCTTGGCCGGTCGTGGCGGGGTCGCTGGTGGCGTAGATGCGGGTGTGGTCCCGACGTCCACCGGGATTGATACGGTGCTCGCGCAACACGCCCTCCAGGGGGAAGCCGAGCTGCTCGGCAATGCGCCAACTGCGTGCGTTCGTGTCAGCGACCACGATCTGGATGCGGCGCAGGCCCATGACCGAACGCGCAAATGCGGCGATGGCAGACGCCGCCTCGCGCGCATAGCCCACCCCGGTGTGCCGGGTATCGAGCCAATAGCCGATCTCGCCACTGGGGATGCGCCAGTCGACGGCGTGGAGGCCGCTCGACCCGACGAGGACGCCGGCGTGGGTGGTGAGGAGCAGCCGGTATTCCTTGTCGGCGGCAGTCAGGGCGATGGCCTCCGCCAGATTGGCAGCGGTCTGGTCGAGGGTGGGCAACGGGTTGGCCCAGGGCATCCAGGCGCGCAACTCGGTGGCGCTGGCATGGATGGCCGCGTTGATGGCGCCCGCATCGTCCGCCAGCGGGCTGCGGATGATGAGTCGTGGGGTCTCGATGCGGATGGTGGTCATGGAAAGCACAGCGGTTGGCGCCGGAGCATGCGGGTGGGAGCCACGTCCGCCATGGACATGGACGCCGTAGCACCAACCACCCGACCGCGATCCTGGTGTGCCCGGGAGGACTCGAACCTCCATCATCCTCGTTCTGAGCGAGGCGCCTCTGCCAGATTGGGCTACGGACACATGCTGGTGCGCCTGGGAGGATTCGAACCTCCACTGGCCTCGCTCTCGACGAGGCGCCTCTGCCGTTTGGGCTACAGGCGCAGGGAAGGAAAGGGAAAGGATGCGCGCGGAGGGAGTCGAACCCCCACCAGGCCGGGTTTGAGCCGGCCGCCTCTGCCGTTGGGCTACGCGCGCAGGACCGGCGGCCGCGCCGCCGCCGGTGTCAGGCCGCCCGCGCGGTCCACAGGGTGATGCCGTGGCGGCGCAGGCACGACAGCCAGGCCGTGCGCTCCTCGCTGCGCACGGTGCGCAGCAGGCAGGCGAGCTTCTCCTCCTCGACCAGCGGCCGCGGCTGGGAGCGCAGGTGCATCCCGGCCTCGGCCGGGGTGCGGTCCATCTTGCGCAGATTGCAGGGGCTGCAGGCCGCCACCACGTTGGCGAGCACATCCCGGCCGCCGCGCGAGCGCGGCTGCACGTGGTCGCGGGTACCGGTGCGCAGGGTAATGCGTGCGCCGCAGTACTGGCAGGTGAACCCGTCGCGGGCCAGGACGATGGCCTTGGCCGGCACGTCGAAGAGGGCGCGACGCCGGCGGGTGTGCACCAGGTGGCGCATCATCACCACCGCCGGCACCGGGAAGGCCTGCTTCTCGCTGCGCACCACCAGCGGGTAGTGGGCGAGCGGCTCGACCTTCTGGGCAAATACCAGCGCCAGGGCGTCGATCCAACGGTCGAGCACGGCGAGGTACTCGTAGTTGGCGTTCAGCACCAGGCAGCGGTTCATGGAATGGTCCTTGGACGGGGGTGAAGGAGGAGGGGGGAGGAACGGATGGTGCCCATGCCAGGACTCGAACCTGGATTCCCGCCATACCAAAGCGGTGGCCTGCCTATTGGCCGACGAGGGCAGATGGTCCGCGACGAGGGGATCGAACCCCCGACATCCTGGATGTAAGCCAGGCGCTCTACCAGCTGAGCTAGACGCGGATGGAGCCTCGCGACGGAGTCGGACCGTCCTCTCCCGCGTACAAGGCGGGCGCACTCCCACGAGCGCTTGACGAGGCAGAAAAACCCAGCCCTACCGCATGCTGGAGTACCGATGGCCACTCCCTCGCGGGAGCGTTGCAGACCCGGGCGTTACCCCGGTTCATCGGCTTCGTCACTGGTCCACCCCTCGCGGGGCGCCGGCCAGCAGGCATACGCCGCTGCTGTGTTCTGGCGTTCGGATGCCCGGGAGCTTCACCGGGGGATCATCCTGAGGCCGCCGCCACCCACCTGCCTGGACAGGCGGGCAACGACCCCTTGCGGGACGCCGGGGGTGTTGCCACCACCGACAGAGACGCTTCCACAGCAGAGCCGCCGATCTTGCCGGCTGGTTGCCCAGTCGGCTTCCAGGTCGTAGCGAATTATCAGTTCGCGGCTGACCGCCCATCTCCGGCGCCGAAATCGGCAGATGCACCGGAGCCCCGGCCCGCACTCCCTCCTTGGCGGGAGGACTCGCGGCCGAAGCCTGATCGTCAACTCGGAACGTCGCCAAACGCCCTGGTCGACCCGCAGACCTGTCACCGGGACCGCGCGGACAGGTGCCGCCGTCCCGGAGCTGCTCTTCCCTATGCCCCCGAAGGGGCCGCCGGCCGATGGGCTCGTCCGGCGTTTGGTGAGCGGGGAACGTCGCTCGGTGGACCGTGCAGCGGGAATCGAACCCGCATGGCCGGCGTGGAAGGCCGGAGCCTGGCCATTCGGCCATGCACGGAGGGGGGCGCCCGCCAGGGCGCTCTTCATTCGCGGAAAGAAATCATGACGGTTGGAACCGTCGAGACGCCCGCTGCCGAGGCAGCAGGAGCGGAAGCGGAGGCCGGAGCCGCACGGGCACAGGTCTTCGCGGCCGAGCTTCTCGAGCAGCTCTTTTCAAGCCCCGGACCACCCGCAGGCCGCGTTTGACCTGGGTCTCCGAGGGGAAGCCGCGCCGACGTTTGCGCATCGGCTCAAAAGCAGGGGTGGTCGTCGGGGTGAGGATGGCGTGCCATAAAGCCTCCAGGGCTGGGGTGATCGGTGACGGTGGTGCTGTCGGCGGGGGTCGAACCCACGGCCTGCGCGTTACGAGTGCGCCGCTCTGCCAGCTGAGCTACAACAGCGGGTGGTCCTCGCGGCGGGACTCGAACCCGCATGGACCATTACGGTTTCAACGGCTTATAAGACCGGGCCGCTACGCGAGGTCGTCGGGAGGGACGACCGGCGTATCGAACGGGCCCGGCGCCGGGCGCCGTAGCCGGAGCCGAAGCGCTCGACCTGGCGGCGGTACCAGGCGGCATGGGTGCGGAGCCTGGCGAGGTCGCCGGGGGCGACGCCGCGGGGGAGGGGAATGCGGAGGAACATGGGATTCTGCAAGGGGTTGGTGGTGAGAAGGAAGGTGATGGCGCCGCAGGGAGGGCTCGAACCTCCAACCGTCGGGGTAGAAGCCCGCCGCTCGTCCGATCGAGCTGCCACGGCAGAGATGGAACCGCCGGCCGGGCTCGAACCGGCAGCCTTCACGTTAGGACCGGGACGCTCGTCCGATCGAGCTGCAGCGGCATGGCGTCGCGGGGCGGGCTCGAACCGCCAACCGCCGGCTTCGGAGGCCGGTGCTCGTCCAGTTGAGCTACCATGACAGGGAGCAATGGCCTCGAGGGCAGGATTCGAACCTGCGGTCTCCTGGTTCGTAGCCAGGCGTCCTTCCGCTAGACGACCCCGAGATGGACCCCGCGGCGGGGCGAGGACGGCAGGGGAGCCGCCCGCAGCCGGATGCCCGGTGGGCATCCGTGGCCCCAAGCGCAGGCAGGATGCCGGAGCGCCGGGGGGAACCCGCATCTCCGCCGTGGCACGGCGGCGTCATGGCCATTGGACCACGCAGGGATGAACGCGGACGGCAGGAATCGAACCTGCATGAGCCGGATTTGGAATCCGGAG
>JAKLKR010000206.1 GCA_023150565.1 Planctomycetota bacterium | reverse complement strand
CGTGCGCGCCAGCGCGGCGCTGCGCGGCGGGGCGCCGGCGGCCAGGCGCGCCAGCGCGCGCGCCGCCAGGGCGTCGGCGCAGCCCGACCACTCGCTCGATCCGCGCGCCACCACCCGCGGTGCGGGCAGCGCCTGCGCCTGCGGGCGGCGCCCGGCGAACAGCTCGGCGAGCAGGCGCGCGGCCTCGCGTCCGGCGGCATAGGTGGGCACCGCCACGCTCGACAGCGAGGGGGTGGCCAGCTCGCACAGGAAGGCGTCGTCGTCGCAGCCCACCACCGCCAGCTCGCCCGGCACCGCCACCCCGGCCGAGCGCGCCAGCTCGAGCGCGAGCAGGCCGGCATCGTCGTTGGCCGCCCACAGCCCGCACGGGCGCGGCAGCGCCGCCAGCCAGGCGCTCAATGCCGCGCGCGGATCGCCGCGCCGCGGCGCCTGCCAGCGCAGCAGGGGGAAGCCGGCCTCGGCCGCCACCGCCGCCAGGGCCTCGCCGCGCCCGAAGCCGCCGCGTTCGGGGTGGTCGCAGAAGGCGAAGGCGTCGAGCCCGAGTCCGCGCAGGTAGGCGAAGGCCTGCCCGGCGAGGATGCGGGCGCTGCCGCTGGGCAGCTGCACCTGGGGATGGCGCTGGCGGCCGGGCGGGTCGCCGACCTGCCCGAGCAGCACCCGCGGCAGGTCGCAGGCCGCCACCGCCGCGGCCAGGTCCGGCCCGCGGGCGCGGCAGATGATGCCATCGCCACGCCAGGCCGGCAGCAGCCGGGTGGCGGTGGCGTCGCCGGTCTCGATGGTCAGCTGCCAGCCGGCGTGCTCGCGCGACCAGTCGGCGACCCCGCGCAGGATCTCGCGGCCGAAGTTGCCGCTGGTCTCGACCAGCACCGCGACGCGCTCCCCGGCCATGGCGGCATCCTGCCGCGAAAGCGGGAGGGTGGTACGCGTAGCCGGCTCGCCGGCCGCCTGCCCCGGTGCTACACTGCGGGCGTCCACCCGCGGGAGGGGCCCATGTCCAGCGCGCGCGCCTTCACCCTGATCGAGCTGCTGGTGGTGATCAGCATCGTCGCCGTGCTCGCGGGCATGCTGCTGCCGGCGGTGAGCCTGGTGCGCGACGCCGCCCGGCAGTCGGCCTGCCTGGGCAACCAGCGCCAGGTGCTGTTGGCGCTCGAGGTCTATGCCCAGGACTGGGACAACGTGCTGATCCCCATGTACCGCTCGACCTGGGCGGGGAAGGACTGGCGCGACCGCCTGATCGCCGCCACCGACGCCCTGCCCACCGAGGTGGTCGACGGCAGCCGGCGCAGCCCGGCGCTGGGTTGCCCGCCCGCCCGCCAGCTGCATCCGCTCTCGACCATCGGCACCCCGGGGGTGAAGACGGTGCAGACCTATGCCGGCAACGCCATCATCACCAACGAGGCGGCGGCCTGGGGCTTCCCCGCCTATCCCGACGCCGGCACCCCGCTGAACTTCGGCCATCGCGGCGAGACCATGTTCATCAACGACGGGGTGTGGAACGCCGCCGGTTCGCAGTATTCCAGCGGCGCCTACCGCAATTCGGCCAACACCATCGGCTCGCCGCACCGCGGCCAGGGGGTGATCGGCTGGGGCGATGGCCACGTCAGCACCCTGCGCCGGACCCAGATCGATGACTACACCGTAAACGTCGTGGCCGGGACCGCCGCCTGGCGCTTCTGGTACGGGGATACCCACTGACATGCAGCTGCGCATCCTGATCCCGCTCGCCTGCGTCGCGTTGGCGGCGGCAGCTGAAGGCGAACCCATCGCCATCGCCAACCCCGGCTTCGAGGACGGCCTCGCCGGCTGGACGCTCGACAACTGGGCGCGCAACCACGCCAGCGCCGAGCCCGACACCGTCAATCCCCACGGCGGCCGGGCCGCGGTGCGCATCGAGATGAAGCGGGTGCTCAACCAGGCCGACCTGCAGTTCTCCTCCGGCCCGCTCGCGCTGCGTCCCGAGCGCGCGCTCGAAGTGCGCTTCTGGGCCCGCGGGGTGAGCAACACCGCCGCCATCACCACCATGCTGCGGCGCACCGACGCGCCCTACACCGCCTGGTTCCGCTGCGACACCGTGCTGGTGGACGAGTGGCGCGAGTTCGTCTATGTCACCACCCTGCCGCCGGAGGCGGTGCGCGCGCCGGTGTCGCTGCGCTTCCGCCTCAACGCCGCCGGGGTGGCGTGGATCGACGACGTGTCGGTGCGCGAACTGCCGGCCCGTGATCCCGGACCGGCGCCGACCGCCAACCCGGTGCGCAACCACTCCTTCGAGGTCGGGACCGAGGGCTGGTCGGCGACCATCCGCAGCCGCGAGTTCCCCGAAGCCTGGCAGGAGGCCGGCTCCTACGCGCCCTGCCCTCCCGACGGCACCCTGGCTGCGCCGGTGGCCGAGGGCTGCCCGCACGGCCGCCATTGCCTTCAGCTGGAGGTGCCCGCCGACTCCTTCGCCAAGCTCACCAGCGCCTACTTCCCCGCCCGCTACGGCCACCGCGTGCGCCTGTCGCTGTCCCTGCGCGCCGAGCCGCCGGGCGAGGTGGCCATCGGCCTGGTGGCGGGCAAGAACGGCAACGCGCGCTTCCAGAGCGTGCAGCGAACGGCGGAAACCACCTGGCAGCGGGTGGAGTTCGACACCGTGCTCAAGCCCGGCGACAGCGGGGTGTTCGCCGTGCAGCTGGCGGTCGACCGCCCGGGCCGCTACCAGCTCGATGATGTGCAGGTGGTCGAGGACGACGGCGCCGGCTGCGATCCGCACCCGCCCGCCGCGGCGGTGCTGCCCGCCGCGGATGCGCCGGCCGGCCACCTGTACGCCCCCGATCAGCCGGCCGCCTTCCGCCTGATGGTGGCGGGGGCGCCGGCGGGCGCCGCCTGGCCCTGCCGCTGGACGGTCGAGGACCACCGCGACCGCGCGCTGGCCGCCGGCGACCTCGACCTGGCGGTGGGCGCCGACGGCGCCGGCGAGGCGGCCTTCACCGTGCCCACCGCACGCCAGGGCGCCTTCCGCATCAGCGTGCGCCGCGACGGCCGGCTGCTGGCCGAGCAGCTCTACAGCGTGCTGCCGCCGCTGCCGCCCCCGGGCGAGCGCCCGGAGTCGTTCTTCGGCGGCCATGTCGACCTCACGCCGTACAACCTGGAGATCGCGCGGAAGGCCGGCTTCCGCTGGCTGCGCCTGCATCCGCCGCTGTGCACCAAGTGGATGGCGGTGGAGCCGCGCCCGGGCGAGTGGAGCTTCCGCACCGCCGCGGTCGAGGCGGCGCGCCGCCAGGGCTTCCGCATCCTCGGCAGCCTCGACACCGCGCCCGAGCACGCCTGCGACGGCGATCCCCAGCGCAGCCACCGGCCGCGCTGGATCAACAGCTACCCGCCGGCGGACCTCGCCGCCTGGCAGCGCTACGTCACCCTCACCACCCGCGCCTTCGCCCCCGCCATCGAAGCCTGGGAACTGTGGAACGAGCCCGACGGCGGCTTCCTGCAGGTGCGCCCGGGGGTGGACAAGGCCACGGTCTACGGCGCCCTGCTCGCCGCCACCCGCGAGGCCCTCGACCGCGTCGATCCGCGCCTGGTGCTGGTCGGCCCGGCCCTCGCCGACCCCGGCGCCCCGCTCGGGCGCGAGATCCTGGCGCGCGGCGGCGGCCGCCACCTCGACGGCTTCTCGCTGCACTGCTACGGCCTGTCGGGCGGCGGCGCCAGCCCCGATTACGGCGCCCTGCTGCCGCTGCTGGCGGGCATCGCCGGCTTCCGCGACCGTCGCGGCCAGCCCCTGCCGGTGTGGCATAGCGAGGGCGGGCTGTGGCTGGCGGGCGGGCAGAGCCGGCTGGCGACCTGGAATATCCCCCCGTCCTCGGCCGTCACCCCGGCCCAGGCGGCGGCGGCGCAGGTGCGCGCCGCGCTGCTGTTCAAGGCCGCGGGCGCGGTGCGCCACTTCGCCTTCCAGGCCTGGGCCCATCCCGCCGGGCGCAAGGCCAGCGAGGACGTCTGCAGCGGCTACATCGAGGTCACCGGCATCCCCGGGGCGGGCATCGCCGCGCACGCCGCCCTGGTGGCGCTGACCGAGGACGCCACCCCCGCCGGCGTCCACCTGCACCAGGTGGCGGGCGGCCAGGTGCGCGAGGCGCGCTTCACCACCCCGGCCGGGCGCCTGAGCGCCTGGTGGAGCGACGTCCCGGCCCGCCTGGCGCAGGTCGCCGCGGACCCCGCCAAGGCCTGGGACCTGATGGGCAACCCGCTGCCGCCGGCCGAGGCCGAGCTGGGCGAATTCCCGGTCTACAGCCTGCAACCCTGAGCCCCGCCGGCACCCGCAGGAGTATTAGCAACATGGTAACAACCCCGAACCAGGTGGGGTCCCCCCGTGCCCGACTGCCCGGCCCGCCCCCGCCACTCCCCGCTTGGCGGCGACCCGGCGGCGCTGTAACCTGTTGACCGGCCCTGTCCCGGGGAGGCTGCATGTTAGGCATCGGTGCATCCAAAGCCGTCGTCGGTCTCGACGTCGGTTCGTATGCGGTCAAGGCGGTGGCGCTCCAGGCCAACCGCGACCGCATCACCCTCCAGGGCTACGCCCAGGCGCGCATCGGCGACCAGGACGTGGGCGAGGTCATCCGCACCGTGCTCGGCCAGCTCGGGCTCAAGGCCAAGCGCCTGGTCACCAGCGTCAGCGGACGCTCGGTGATCGTGCGCCAGGTCGAGACCCCCAAGCTGCCCGAGACCGAGCTCAAGGCGCACATCGCCTACGAGGCCGACAAGTACATCCCCTTCGGCAGCGAAGAGGTGATCATCGACTGCCAGCCCATCCCGCCCCGGGACGGCACCGAGCAGCCCAACCAGCAGGTGATGCTGGTGGCGGTGCGCAAGAGCTTCATCCAGGAGCACCTCGCCCAGCTGCGCGCCGCCCATGTGGTGCCCGAGGCCATCGACGTCGACGTGTTCGCGCTCGCCAACGCCTATGAGCTGCTCGGCCCGCCGATGCCGCCCGACAGCGAGAAGAAGGCCATCGCCCTGATCGACATCGGCGCCTCGAAGTCGAACATCGCCATCCTGCAGGCCGGGCGCGTGCTCTTCACCCGCGAGATCTACCTCGCCGGCAACGAGATCAGCGACGCCATCGCGCGCACCCTCAACGAGAACCCCGAGGACGTCGACCGCATCAAGCTCGCCCCCGGCGAGGCGCTCGACGCCATCATCGATGCCGCCATGCCCGCCTTCGAGGACCTCGCCAACGAGATCCGCCTGTCCTTCGACTACGTCGAGGGCCAGTTCGACGCCGAGGTCGCCACTGCGGTGCTCACCGGCGGCAGCGCCCAGCTGCCCAACGCCGGCGACATCCTCGGCAACATCCTCGGCCGTCCGGTGCACGTGTTCGACCCCATGGCCGGACTCGACCTGGTTCCGTCGAAGTACGACATCCACGGCCTCGACGCCAACAGCCCCTCGTTGACCGTGGCCCTGGGCCTGGCCGCGCACATCCTCGAGCATCCGGCGCGCGGGCTGGGCGGTCAGCAGAGCCTGGCCTGGCAGCCGCGCAGCCGCTCCGCCGACGCCGGCGATGCGGCGGCCATGGCCATGGCCGGCGCCGCGGTGGCCGGAGGGGCGATGGCCGAGCCCGAGGCCGCCGCCGAGCAGCAGCCCGAGGACCTCTCGGGCACCGCGGTGACCCAGATGATGCCGCCCGAGGAGCCGGCCTTCGCGCCGCCGCCGCCGATCGCATCCACCCCCACCGGCTCGCCGGTGCTTGATGTGGCGGTCGAGGAGGAGCAGGAGCCGGCTCCGCCGGTCGCCATCCCTGCCCCGCTCAGCGTGACCCCGGTCGACCTCGACGAGAACAGCGACGAGGACCTCGACGCGCTCTCGATGGGCGACGTCGGCACCACCACCGCCAAGCATCGCAGCACCTTGCTGGTGGTGCTCGAAGACGACCAGGAGATGCCCAAGAGCGACCGCTTCGAGGTCCAGCGCTCCAATCCGATCAACGTCGAGACCCAGGTGGGGACCTCCAAGCTGGTCAATCCCGGGCGCATCGAGGATGACCCCAAGACGGACAGCGACATCCAGCTGCCCAACCTGCCGAACCTGCCCAAGCCCTGAGAGGCTGGGGAAAACCCCTGCCCGGCGGTCTGAACCGATCTCGCCGGGCGTCTGCGGCGTCCGGCTCCACTCGCGATAGCGCTGCCATCGCTCCGTTCCCTCGTCCTTGCAGCCACCCAACGATATCGGTCCAGCCCTTGGTTGGTTTTCTTCTCAACCTCTGAGCCGGCCACCGCCGGCGGCCGCCATGCGCCCGGTCCAGCTCCTCCCTGTCATCGCCTTCTCGGTCTGCCTGTGCCTGCCGGTGGCCAACCGCCCGCGGGTGCTGGCCGACCTGGTCGCGCCCGACGACGGCGCACCGCCGTCGACCGGGGTGGTCGAGGCGCGCTGGCGCGCCGCCTTCCCCCTGCGCGACGAGGGCCGGGCGCTGGTGGGCGCGGTGCGGCGGCAGGCGCTGGGCGAACGCGGCTCGCCGGTGGTGGTGGTGGGCGGGGGCGGCTGGCTCTACTACCGCGGCGAGGCCGCCGGCGACGGCCACTCCTTCGACGCCCTGCGCGGCCTGGCGGCCTGGAGCCCGCACCGCGGCCAGCGCCTGGCCGCGGACCTGCAGCGCCGCGCCGACCAGGTCGCCGCCTGGGGCGGGCGCTACCTGGTGGTGGTGGCCCCGGACAAGGCGGCGGTCCACCCCGAGGGCCTGCCGCGCTACCTGCGCCCGGTGCCGGGGCGCAGCCGCGCCGACCAGCTGCTGGCCCTGGTGCCCGGCCTGGCGCTCGACCTGCGCCCGGCCCTGGCGGCGGAGCGCGCCGCGCAGCCGGCGCTGCCGCTCTACTGGCGCAGCGACAGCCACTGGAACGAATGGGGCCGGCTGGTGGCGGCGCAGGCCATCGCCGCGCGCCTGGGCGATGGCCCGGCGCCCGCCCTGCCGTCCTCCGGCCTGCGCCCGGTGCCGGTGCTGGGGGTGCCCGATCCCTTCGACCTCGCCCGCACCCGCCCCGGCGAGCTCTACCGCCTGCTGGAGCGGGACGGCCTGGCCGAGCCGGCCTGGCAGCACGACATCGCGGTCGAGGGCCTGCCGGTGCCGCAGGCGGGCCAGGCGCCGCCGCTCTTCCCCGATCCGTTCGGCTGGCAGCCGCGGGCGGGCGGGCACCGCGTGGCCTGGGACCGCGCCTTTTTCCTGCATACCCGCTGCGAGGGCGCGCCGCTGCCCGGCCGCCTGCTGGTGCTGCACGACAGCTTCGGCAGCTTCCCCATGGGCGGCCTGGCCGACCGCTACCGCGAGGCCACCTTCCTGTGGACGCACGAGTGGGATGCCGCCGCCGCCGAGCGCCTGCGCCCGGCGGTGGTGGTGCACATCGTCGCCGAGCGCTACCTCGACGCGCTGCTGCCCTGAACCTCAACGCGGCATTTGGAGGCGGCAGCCGCGTTCCCGACACGCTCATGTACACCAGTACACATCGCGTGTCGGCGCCTTGCTGCCGCCACCAACTGCCGCGTTGAGGACGCACCCGGTGGGTGGAGCGAAGGACAGGCCCTACGGCGCCTCGTGGAAGCGGCAGGGGCGGCCGCCGGGCGCGCCCAGCAGCTGCCCGTCGCGCATCACCACCGCCCCGCGCACCACCGTCATCAGCGGCCAGCCGGTCACGGTCATGCCGTCGAAGGGCGTCCAGCCGCAGCGGCTGGCCTGGTCCTGGTTGCGGATCTCGTGCCGCGCGCCGAGGTCGACGATGGTGAGGTCGGCGTCGTAGCCCGGCGCCAGGCGGCCCTTGCCGGCGAGACCGAACAGGCGCTGCGGGCCGCTGCTGGTCAGCTCGACGAAGCGCTCCAGGGTCAGCCGGCCGGCGGCGACGTGGTCGAGCATCAGCGGCACCAGGGTCTGCACCCCGGGCATGCCCGAGGGGGTCTGCGGGTAGGGCTTCGCCTTCTCCTCGCGGGTGTGCGGGGCGTGGTCGGTGGCGAGCACGTCGAAGGTGCCGTCGCGCACCGCCGCCCACAGCGCGGCGCGGTGGCGCTCGTCGCGTACCGGCGGGTTCATCTGCGCCAGCGACCCCAGGCGGTCGTAGCAGTCGGGCGCCGCCAGGGTGAGGTGGTTGACCAGCACCTCGCAGCTGACCCAGTCCTTGGCCGCGCGCAGCGGCGCCAGCTCGTCGGCGGTGGACACGTGCAGCACGTGCACGCGCTTGCGGTGGCGCTCGGCGAGGGCGATCAGGCGGCGGGTGGCGCGCAGCGCGCTCTCCTCGTCGCGCCACACCGGATGCCAGTGGGCGGTGGCGCCGGCGGGGATCTGCGCCTTGCGCTCCTCCAGGCGCAGCTCGTCCTCGCAGTGCACCGCCATGCGCCGGCGCAGGCGCTGCACGATCAGCTCCAGATGGGCGTCGTCGGCCACCAGCAGCGAGCCGGTCGACGAGCCCATGAACACCTTGATCCCGGCGCAGCCGGGGATGGCCTCCATCGCCGGCACCGCGGTGGCGTTGTCGACCGAGCCGCCGGCGTAGAAGGCGTGGTCGACCCAGGTGCGGCCCTCGGCCCGGCGCAGCTTGTCGACCACCAGCTCGGGGCGGTCGGTGCTGGGCTTGGTGTTGGGCATCTCGAACACCGCCACCACCCCGCCCAGGGCGGCGGCGGCGGTGCCGGTCGCCAGGTCCTCCTTGTGCTCCAGCCCGGGCTCGCGGAAGTGCACCTGGGTGTCGATCACCCCCGGCAGCAGGTGCAGGCCGCGGCAGTCGACGGTCTCGGCGGCCGGTTCGGCGCCGAGGTCGCCGATGGCGGCGATGCGCCCGTCGCGCACCCCCACGTCGGCCAGGCAGCGCCCGGCGGGGGTGACGACGGTGCCGTGGCGGAAGACCCGGTCGTAGCTCATGGCCGCCCATCCTGCCGCGCCCCCGGGCACACGCCATGCAGCGGGCAGGCATGGCACTTGGGCATGCGCCGGCAGTGGGCGCGCCCCAGGCGGATCAGCTGGTGGCACAGGCGCACCCAGCGCGCAGGTGGGAAGCGCTCCGCCACCGCCGCCTCGGCCGCGCGCGGGTCCTCGGCCGCGGTCCAGCCCAGGCGGTGGACGATGCGCGCCACATGCACGTCGGCGGCCACCGCCGGGATGCCCCAGGCGTTGCCCGCCACCACCGCCGCGGTCTTGCGCCCCAGCCCGGGCAGGCGGCGCAGGGCGTCGAGGTCCTCGGGCACCCGCCCCTGGTGGTGGCGGAGCAGGGCGCGCGCCGCCTCGACCACCGCGCGCGCCTTCTGGCCGTGCAGCGGCAGCTTGCGCAGCAGGCCCTGGAGCTGGGCCGGCTGCAGGCGGGCATAGGCCTCGACCCCCACCAGGTGCTCGTTCAGCACCGCCATCACCTTGTTCACCTGCTGGTCGCTGGTGCGCGCCGACAGCACCGCCGCCACCAGCAGCTCCCACGGATCGCGGGCCTGCAGCTCGCAGGCGGCGTCCGGCCAGTGCGCGGTCAGCACCGTGTCGAGCTCGGCGGCGGTGACGGGCTGGGCGGGCATGGCGCCACGCTCGTCAATGCCTCATCCAGGGCAACCGCCCTCGGTCGTGGCACGGGCGTCCCGCCCGTGTCTGCCGCGGTGCAGCTCCACGGGCGGGACGCCCGTGCCACCGAAGAGGGCTTCCCCCCATTCCGCCGCCGACACCGTGCGCGCCATGCCCGCGCTCGACGACCCGCTGCGTTTCCTGCCCGGCATCGGCCCGGCGCGCGCGGCGGCGCTGGAGCGCGCCGGCTGGCGCACCGCCTGGGACGTGCTGCACCACTTCCCGCGCCTAGCCGGGCCGCCGCCGCCCCTGTGCGAGAGCGGCCCGCTGCCGGCCGGTGCGCCGGTGCGGGTGCGCGCCCGCGTG
>JAKLKR010000205.1 GCA_023150565.1 Planctomycetota bacterium | reverse complement strand
TCCGGGGCCCGATGGAATGCTGCCCGATCCTTGCGCAGGTGGGGGGTTGTGAGGTACGATGGGCCAGCGATGGACCTGCTGCAGTTCCTCTATGGTCTCGGGTTCGTGCTCGCCGGGGCGGTGTGCCTTGCCGGGCGCCGGCGCGACATGCGCTGGCCCGATTGGCGCTGGCTGGCGGTGTTCGGATTGCTCCATGGGGTGGGCGAGTGGTTCAGGCTCGCCTACGAGGTGCTGCATCTGGCCTGGATGGACAGGACGGCGGACGTCCTCCTGACGATTTCCGCCTTCAGCCTGCTCGAAGCCCTGCGCAGCCAGCTGAAGCCGGGGACCAGGTGGCACCAGGCCGGGGCGATCGCCCATGTGCTGGTGCTGGCGGCGCTGGCGGTGTGGGCCTTGCAGGGCCATGCGCTGGAAGCGGCCTGCGAGCAGGTGCTGGTGCCTGGCTCGGCCCTCGCCGCCGCGATCGGGCTGGCCTGGGCGGGCGGGCGTCATGGCGGACATGGCCGCATCGGTGCGCAGGTGGCGGCCTTCACCCTCGCCTCCTATGGCTGCTGCGAGGTGGCCCTGGAACTGCTGCCGACCTGCTGGGAGGATCGGCTGGGCGATCTGGTCGGGGTGCTCAGCGGTCTCGGTCTGACCGCCGGCCTGCTGGTGGCCGAGCGCCACCAGGCCCTGCCCAGCCTCAACCAGGCGGTGCGCCGCCGGCGCAGCCGCCGGACCCTGCTGGCCCTGCTGCTGGTGGCCGGGCTGTTCGCCATCGGCATGGCCCTGGCCGGGGTGGCCGAGGCGCGTGAACGCGAATCGCATGACAAGCGGGTGGCGGCCGCCCTGCACGCCCTCGCCAGCGGGGTCACCGAACTGATCAGCCGCGGCGAGCTGGGAGCCTCCAACCTGGCGTTGTGGCCGGAGGTGCAGGCGGCGGTCACCTCCTCGGTCGATGCCGATCCTGGCCTGCGCCGGCGTCTCGACGCCTTCCAGGCCGAGCACCGCTTCTCGCTGGTGTTCCTGCTCGGTTCCGACGGAGTCTGCCGGGCGTCCAGCGCCAACGGCGTGCTCGATGGCATGCTCGGGCGCAGCTTCGCCTTCCGCCCCTATTGCCAGCAGGCCCTGCAGGGCGTGGTCAACGGCTACTGGGCGCTGGGGGTGTCCAGCGGCAAGCGCGGCATCTACGCCGCGGTGCCGGTGCGCAACCAGGCGCGCACGGTGGTCGGGGTGGTGGTGGTCAAGCAGGACAGCGACCAGTTCGACGACCTGGTGCGCCACCAGCACGGCAGCCTGCTGCTGTCGCCGGAGGGGGTGGTGTTCTCGGCCCATGATCCGCAGCTGATGTGGCGCGCGGCCTGGCCCCTGCCCGAGGATGTGCGCGCCGAGATGCTGCGCACCAACCAGTACGGCCAGCGCGACTTCCCCCCGCTGGTGCCGGGCTTCCTGCTGGCCGACGGGATCGAGGTGCCGGAGGCCGGAGGGGTGGCGCGGGTATCGTCGGCATTCCCCGGCGGTTGGCGGGTGGCGGTATGCGCCAACCAGGACGGGATCGCCGCCGCCCGCCTGACCGTGCTGGTGATGCTGGCGGTGGGGTTGTTCCTGGTCGCCACCGGCCATGGCATGCTCACCGCCATCGACGACCGCGCGGCCGAGAACGAGGTCCAGGGCCGGCTGCTGGCCGGGGTGCTGGCGGGGGTGGGCGAAGGCATCGCCACCGTGGCCCTGCCCGCCACCGGCAACGCCCTGGCCTGGACCCTGGCCAATCCCGCCGCCGAGCGCCTGCTCGGCGCTTCCGACCTGGTCGGGCGGACCCTCGAGGAGACTCAGCCAGGCTGGCGCAGCGATGGCACCCTGGCCTGGCTCGAACGCGTATTCGCCGGAGCCGACGACGGGTCCTGCGAGGCCGGCGGCGGCTCCGGGCGCTGGCTGCGCCTGTCGGCCACCCGCCAGGACGAGGGCCTGATCCTCGCCATCGCCGACATCACCGACCGCCGGCGGGCCGAGCGCGAGCGCGAGCGCGCGCAGCAGCGCGTGCGCCAGGTGCTGGACGCCACCCCCAACCCCACCTTCGTATGCGATGCCGATGGGCGCATCGGCTTCGTCAACCATGCCGCCGAGGCGCTGTTCGCGCGTCCGGCGGGCGAACTCGCCGGCCTGACCATCGCCGAGGCGGTGGTGGACGCGGAGGTGGCGGCGCGCATCGAGGATGCGCGTGTGTGGGTGTCGGAGCAGGGGGTCGGCTTCGAGTGGGAGGCGCGCCTGACCCCGCCGCGCGGCAAGCCGCTGTGCCTGCTGATGGCCTTCCGGCCGCTGGCGCAGGAGCAGGGTGCGCCCCATGTGCTGGTGGCGTGCAGCGATATCACCGAGCTGCGCGCCAAGGAGGAGGAGGTGCGCCGCACCGGCCAGTTCATGCGCGAGGTGCTGGACCACGATCCCAATGCCATCCAGGTGCGCGACGAGGACGGCCGGCTGGTGTTCGCCAACCGCCCCTTCCTGGCCTACATCGGCCGCGAGGCCGAGCCCGAGGAGTCGGTGCTGGGCCGGCCGGTGGCGGAACTCATCCCGCGGGCCGAGGATGTGCAGCGTACCCTGGCGGGCGACCGCCTGCTCTTCGGCGGCGGGGCCGAGATCGCCGAGGAGCGCGAGATCGCCGACGCCAGCGGCCAGCTGCACTGGTTCAACGTGCGCAAGCGCCTGCTGCCATTGCCCAGTGGCGGCCGGGCGGTCCTGTCGGTGTCCTGCGACGTCACCGAACTGAAGCAGGCGGTGGCCGAGGCCGAGTCGGCGCGGTCGCGCGCCGAGGCGGCTGACCGCGCCAAGAGCGATTTCCTGGCCAACATGAGCCACGAGATCCGCACCCCGATGAACGGGGTGCTGGGCATGCTCGAGCTGCTGCAGGGCACCCAGGGGCTCAATCCCGAGCAGCGCGAGTACGCGCGCACCGCCCATCGCTCGGCCGAGGCCCTGCTCGGGCTGCTCAACGACCTGCTCGACTGGTCCAAGATCGAGGCCGGGCGGCTCGAGCTCGAACGCCATCCGCTCTCGCTCAGCGACCTGCTGTTCGATTCCGCCGACCTCTTCCGCGCCCGCCTGGCCGGCGGCTCGGTCGAACTGGTGGTGGACGTCGATCCCGCCCTGCCGCACCTGATCGAAGGCGACCCCGGGCGGCTGCGCCAGATCCTCGTCAACCTGGTCGGCAACGCGGTCAAATTCACCCGCGAGGGCCATGTGCTGGTGCGCGCCCGCCGCGCCGGCAGCCGGCTGGTACTGGCGGTCGAGGACAGCGGCATCGGCATCCCGCCCGACCGCCAGGGGCGCCTGTTCAACCCCTTCATCCAGGCCGACGCGGCGATCGGCCGCCATTTCGGCGGCACTGGGCTGGGGCTGGCGATCTGCAAGCGCCTGGCGCGGCTGATGGGCGGCGACATCACGCTGTGGAGCGAACCGGGCCGGGGCAGCCGCTTCGCGGTCGACCTGCCGCTGCTGCCGGTGCAGGGCAGCGCGAGCCCGGCGCCCCCGGCCCTGCTCGCCGCCCTGCGCGTGCTGGTGGTGGACGACAACGAGCTCGGGCGCTCGGTGGCCGGCGGCCAGCTCGCCGGCGCCGGGTGCGAGGTGGCCCTGGCCGAGGATGGCGGCAGCGCCCTGGCGGCGCTGTGGACGGCGGCGGCCGAGGGCCGGCCCTTCCGCTGCGTGGTCAGCGACTGGCGCATGCCCGGCATGGACGGCGAGGAGCTGGCGCGCGCCATCCGCTCCGATCCGGTGCTCGGCGGCACCACCGTGGTCATGCTCACCGCCCACGGCCAGCGCTGCGACGCCCTGCGCGCCGGCGAGGCCGGCTGCGGCGGCTACCTGGTCAAGCCGGTACGCGGCGAGGTGCTGGTGGCGGTGGTAGCGGAAGCGGTCGGCCGCCGCGAGCGCGGCGCCGCCGGCACCGGGGTGGTGACCCGCGCCGATGTCGCCGGCTGCGATGACGAGGCGCAGGTTACCGGATCCTTCCACATCCGCGTGCTGCTGGTCGAGGACAACCAGGTCAACCAGTTCATCGCCAAGGCCATGCTCGAACACCTCGGGGCCACGGTGACGGTGGCCGGCGATGGCCGCCAGGCGCTCGACCTGCTGGAATCCGATCACGGCTACGACATCGTGCTGATGGACTGCCGCATGCCGGTGATGGATGGATTCGACGCCACCGCCGCGATCCGCGCCCGCCAGGACGCCTGGGGCCGCCGGCCGGTGGTGATCGCGCTCACCGCCAACGCCTTCGACGAAGACCGTGAGCGATGCCTGCGCTGCGGCATGGACGACTTCCTCACCAAGCCGGTGGCCGAGCGCGCGCTCGCCACCTGCCTCAGCCGATGGGTGCAGCGATGAACGACGGGTGTCCGCGGGTCCTGGTGGTGGTGGGTGACGACACCGGTCGCCAGGGCTGGTGCACCGCCCTGGGGGCGGCGGGATTCCTCCCCGAGGGGGTGGATGGGCCGCCGGCGGCGATCCTGGCGGCCCGCCGCGCCGGCGCACCGCCCCCCGCCCTGATGGCGGTCGAGGCCGGGTTGAAGGGCATGGGGCCGGTGCTGTTGGCGCGCGCATTGCGCAGCCTGCCGGGCATGGGCGGCCTGCCCCTGCTGCTGCTGGGGGCGGGTGCGCCGGCCGGGCTCGAGCGCAGCGCGTCTGCCGACACCCCGGCGGTCGCCGGCGCCGCCGCCCGGGGTCTGCTGGCAGCGAGCGCCAGCGGGGTTGCCGCTGCGCCAGGCGCGCAGTCGGAGCAGCCGGTGCTCGACCCGGCGGTGGTGGCGCGGGTGCGCGCCTATGGCGAGCCGATGTTCCAGCAGCTGGTGGGGCAGTACCTCGACGAGCTGCCGCAGCGCCTGGCGCAGATCGAGCAGGCCCTGGGGCGTGGCGACCTCAAGGGCGGCGGCGGCATCGCCCACGCCCTCAAGGGCAGCTCCGGCAGCCTGGGCATGGGCCGCCTGTGGCAGGCGTGCGGGACGCTGGAAAAGGAATGCCGCGAGGGGCGGGACGGGCTGCCGGCGCTGGCCGCGGTGCGCACCCAGGCCGAGGCCGCCGCCACCGCCATGCGTGCGGTGCTGGCCGCACCGCCGGCGGGAGCGTAAGCATGGCCAGCATCCTGGTGGTGGATGACGATATGGTGGTGCGCGAGCTGGTGGCGGCGCACCTGCGCGCCCGCGGCTTCGCGGTGGTGGACGCCCCGGACGGCCGGGCCGCGCAGCAGATGCTCGAATCCCGGCGCATCGACCTGGTGGTGCTCGACCTGGAGATGCCGCTGATGGATGGCCACCAGTTGCTGCGCTGGCTGCGCGCCGAGCAGCCGCTGGTGCGCGCGGTGGTGCTCACCGGGTCGTCCTCGGTACAGGAGGCGCTGGCCTGCCTGCGCGCCGGGGCCTTCGCCTTCGTGACCAAGCCGCTGGTCGACATGGCCGCCCTCGACCGCGCGGTCGACCTGGCGGTGCAGGTGATCGCCACCTGGCACGATCAACTCGGCTTCGTGCGGAGGCGGCGGCTCGGAGCGTTGCTATGAGCGATGATCGCGACCTGAGCGCCGACCCCGAGCTGCTGGCCGCCTTCCTCGATGAGACCCAGGAGGCCCTCGACAGCCTCGATGCCCTGTTCATCGCCCTCGAGCGCGACGGCGGCGCGCGCGAGACCCTCGAGGCGATCTTCCGCCTGGTGCATTCCTTCAAGGGCAACGCCTCGTTCTTCGGCCTGCTGGAAGCCAAGCGCCTGGCGCACGAGCTCGAGACCGTGCTCGACCACCTGCGCAAGGGCCGGGTGCGCATCGACCGCGCCCTCACCGACCTGCTGCTGGCCGGGGTGGATGCGCTCAAGGGCGTGATCGCCCGCCTGCGCGCCGGCGGACCCGAGATCGTCGATCCCTCCTCCCATCAGGCGCTGCTGCAGCGCCTGGCGGCGGCCGCCGCCGCGGCCCTCCAGGGCCGCCCGGACTGGGATGGGGCCCTGCGCGACCTCCATCTGCTCGAAAGCCTGATCCCTGCCGGCGGCGATGGCGCGGAGGCGTTGCGCCGCCTGCTGGCGCTGGCGCATGCCTGTCAGGGGCGGGACAACGCCACCACCCAGGTCCAGATCCATGCCCCGGAGCCGGACTCCGGGGCGGCGCTGGAACCGCGGGCCGGGGCCGGGTCGACCGCGCGGTGCCAGGAGGAGAGCGGGCGGATGGAGCGCGGCAGCGACCGCTTCGCCCGCGACGGCTCCAAGACCATGCGGGTGTCCGAGGCCAGCATCGACACCTTCCTGCACTACGTCGGCGAACTGGTGGTGGTGGGCGGCCTGTTCGACCACCTCGGCCGCCGGCTGGCGGCGCTGCCCGGGGCGGCGCCGCTGGCGCGCGACTTCCGCCGCGCCGGCGACACCTTCTCCGGGCTGTCGAACCAGCTCCAGCGCTCGATCATGGCCATCCGCCGGGTGCCGCTGCGGCCGCTGCTGCAGAAGGTGCCGCGGCTGGTGCGGAATGTGGCCCAGGCGCGCGGCAAGGACATCACGGTCGAGCTGCGCGGCGAGGAGATCGAGGTCGACAAGGCCCTGATCGAACTGCTCGACGCCCCCCTGGCGCATCTGGTGCGCAACGCCGCCGACCACGGCATCGAGGATCCCGCCCGCCGCCGGGCCGCCGGCAAGCCCGCCACCGGCACCATCACCATCACGGTGGTCGAGGGCGAGCGCGACCTCACCCTGACCATCGCCGACGATGGCGCCGGCCTGGATCTCGCCGCCATCCGCCGCAAGGGCGAGCAGAACGGCCTGATCCAGCCCGGCCAGCCGCTCGGCGAACAGGACCTGGTTGCCCTGATCTTCGCCTCCGGGGTGTCGACCGCGGCGCAGGTCACCGACATCAGCGGGCGGGGGGTCGGCCTGGACGTGGTCAAGCGCGCGGTCGAGGACGCCGGCGGCGGCATCCAGGTGAGCACGGAGCCCGGCAAGGGCACCAGTTTCCAGGTGCGTCTGCCCAAAGGGGTGTCGACCCAGATCATCACCGGCTACCTGGTGCGCGCCCACGGCCACGCCTTCGTGCTGCCGCTCGATCGCGTGCGCGAGACCTTCAAGGTGCTGCCCGCCGACCTCAACCCGATCGCCGGCGGCGGGCGGGTGGTGCGGCGCGGCGAACAGGTGCTGCCGCTGCTGTCGCTGCCGCGGGTGTTCGGTTCGCCGGCGGAGCTGGTGCCCGCGGCCGGCGGTCCGGTGGTGGTGGCGATGGTCCGGCGGCGGGAGCTGGCGCTCGCGGTGGATGCCGTGCTGGGGGTGCAGAAGGTGGTGCTGCGCCCGCTCCAGGGCCTGCCCGAGGAGGGCCTGCTGTTCACCGCCGGAGCCCTGCTCGGCGACGGCACGGTGGCGCTCGTGCTCGACCTCGACCGGCTGCAGCCGGGCATGGATTGAGGGGCCGTAGCACGCAGCCGCAGCCATGCTAGCGTCCCCGCCCCGGAGGCGCGATGGACCTGGTCTGGCGGCAGCTCGAATCCCCCCTGGCGGGCAGCCTGGCGCTGTCGGCGCTGGCGGCGGCGCTGCCGGTGGCGGTGCTGGGTGCGCTGATGGCCTGGCGGCGCTGGAAGTCGGCGCCGGCGGTGGCGGTGGCGCTGGTGGCGGCGCTGGCCCTGTGCCTGGGGGTGTGGGGGGCGCCGCCGGCGGTGCTGGGCGGGGCGCTGCTGCACGGCGCGCTGTACGGCCTGCTGCCGATCGGGGTGATCGTGTTCGCGGCGGTGCTGCTGTTCAACCTGGTGGTGGACAGCGGGCGCTTCGCCCAGGTCAAGGCGTCGCTGGTGGCGCTCTCGCCCGAGCTGCCGGTGCAGGTGCTGGTGGTGGCCTACGCCTTCGGCGCCCTGCTCGAGGGGGCGGCCGGCTTCGGCACCCCGGTGGCCATCTGCGCCGCCATCCTCGCCGGGCTCGGCCTGCCGCCGGTGCGCGCGGCGGTGGTGGCGCTGCTCGCCAACACCGCCCCGGTGGCCTATGGCGGGCTGGGCATCCCGGTGCTGGTCGGAGCCCAGGTCGGCGGGGTCGAGGTCGCCCCCGCCACCGCCGCGGTGGCGCTGCTGCTGCCGGTGCTGTCGCTGGCCTCGCCGGTGGCGGCGGTGGCGGCCGCCTGCGGCTGGCGCGCCACCCTGCGCGCCTGGCCGGTGGTGGTGCCGGCGGCGCTGGTCTACACCGGCCTGCAATGCGCGACCGCGCTGCTGGCCGGGCCCGCGCTGCCCAACGTGGTGGCCGGCCTGGGCACCTTCGCGCTGCTGGTGGCGGCGGCGCGCCTGCGCCGCGCCCCGGGCGCGGCGGCGATGCCGGCGCCGCTGGCGCTGCTGCGCTCCTGGGGGCCGTTCTGGCTGCTCACCGCCCTGGTGGTGCTGTGGGGGCAGAAGCCGGTGAAGGCCTGGCTGGCGGGGCTGGCGCGCTGGACGCTCGAGATCCCCGGCCTGCACCAGGCGGTGGCGCGGCCGGGGGGCGAGGTGCTCAAGGCGGTGTACGAGTTCGCCCCGCTCGCCACCCCCGGCACCGCCATCCTGATCGCCGCCCTGCTCAGCCTGCCCCTGCTCGGGATGGCCCCGGCCGCCGCCTGGGCGACCGCGCGCCGCACCGCCCGCGCCCTGGTGCTGCCGCTGCTGGCGGTGGCGCTGATGCTGGCCTTCGCCTGGGTGATGAACTACGGCGGCCCGGCCGCCACCCTCGGCGCCTGCCTGGCCGCCACCGGCGGCGCCTACCCCTGGATCGCGCCGGTGCTGGGCTGGATCGGGGTGTTCCTCACCGGCAGCGACACCAGCTCGAACGCCATCTTCGGCGGCATGCAGTCCTCGGCCGCCGGCAGCCTGGACCTGCCGCCGGCCTTCGGCATCGGCGCCAACACCGCCGGCGGCGGGGTAGGCAAGATGATCTCGCCGCAGTCGATCGCCATCGCCACCGGCGCGGTCGACGCCAAGGGTCGCGACGCCGACATCCTGCGCGCCACCGTGGGCTGGAGCCTGGGGCTGCTGGCGCTGGTGTGCGCAGCGGCGGCGGCGCTGGCGGCGCTGGCGGCGGGCATCACCCTGCTGCGCTGACATGGATGCCGACGCCACCGTCCCGATGACCCCGCCCGATCCCGGCCTGGCCGCCGGCAGCCAGTTCGGGCCGTTCCGCATCGAGGGCCGCCTGGGCTCCGGCGGCATGGGGGTGGTCTACCGCGCGGTCCAGGGCCTGCTCGAACGCCCGGTGGCGCTCAAGGTGATGCGCCCGGAGCTGGAGAGCGACGCCGACTTCACCGCCCGCTTCCTGCGCGAGGCGCGCGCCGCGGCGGCGGTGTGCCACCAGAACTGCGTGGCCATCCACGATGCCGGGCGCATCGACGGGCGGCTGTACCTCGCCTTCCAGTTCGTCGAGGGCGGCGACCTCGACGCCCTGCTGGCGCGGCGCGGGCCGCTGCCCGAGGCCGAGGCGGTGGCGATCGCCGCCGGCTGCTGCGCCGGCCTGCAGGCCATCCATGAGGCCGGGCTGGTGCACCGCGACCTCAAGCCGCACAACGTCTTCCTTGATGCGCGCGGCCGGCCACGCCTGGGCGACTTCGGCCTCGCCCGGCGCAGCGCCGGCGACGACCGCCTGACCGCCACCGGGGCGGGCATGGGCACCCCGGCCTACATGGCCCCCGAGCAGGCCAACGGGGTGGCCGACATCGACATCCGCGCCGACATCCACGCTCTTGGCGGCACCCTCTACACCCTGCTCACCGGCCAGCCGCCCTTCTCCGGCGCCACCGCCTGGGCGGTGGTGCAGGAGGTCTGCACCGCGCCCGCGCCCGATCCGCGCCAGCTGGTGCCGGGGCTGTCGGAGGGGGTGGCGGCGGTGGCGCTGCGCGCCATGGCCAAGCGCCGCGAGGACCGCTACGCCGATCCCGCCGCCATGCTCGCCGACCTGCAGCGCCTGCAGGGCGGGGCGGCGGGCGGC
>JAKLKR010000204.1:9652-10016 GCA_023150565.1 Planctomycetota bacterium | reverse complement strand
GGTGGCCGGTCTCGGCCACGGTGATCGCCGCGCGCATGGTCTCGGGGTCGCGCATCTCGCCCACCAGCACCACGTCCGGGTCCTCGCGCAGCGAGGTGCGCACCGCCTCGGCGAAGCTCGACACGTCGTGGTGCAGCTCGCGCTGGTGCACCAGCGAGCGCTGGTTGGCGCTGCCACTGCCAGCCGGCCAGGACCAGGGCGGCGGCCAGGGCCACCACCGCTGTCGCCAGCCCGAGGCGGATGCTCTGTTCGCGGGTCATGGCTGGGGCTCCAGGCGCAGGGCGTAGGCGAAGCCGGGCACCCCGACACCGGTGGCCTGGCGCATGGGCTGGGCGTCGTCGCCCAGCCGCCACCCCGGTAGCCG
>JAKLKR010000204.1:2290-9642 GCA_023150565.1 Planctomycetota bacterium | reverse complement strand
GATGCGGAAGGCCTGGATACGCGCGGCGCTGCGGCCCCAGCCGCGCAGGTCCAGGGCACCCGCGGCGTCCTCGGCCAGGGCTTCGACCTGGACCTCGTCGCTGGCGCAGGCGGCCAGGGCCTGGAGCAGCCCGGGCAGGAAGGCCATGCGCGCCGGCAGGCGCTGTTCGAGCATGGCCAGGCGCCGATCCAGGCCGGCCAGGCGCTCTTCGGCGGCGCGCAACTCCTGGCGTCGGGCTTCCAGGGTGCGCTGGGCGGTGAGCAGGGCCTCCTGGCGCGCCGTCCCGCGTCCCAGCACCAGCGCCGTGGCGGCTGCCGCCAGGGCGAGCAGGCCCGTCGCTGCCGCCAGCCGCACCCGGCGGTCGGCGGTCAGCGGCGGCACCGGATCGCTGGGTGGGATGGTCACCGCCGCTGTCGGATTGCCGCCGTCGAGGGTCGCTGCCGCCCCGGCCATCCCGGCCCAGCGCCAGGCGGGCATCCCGGTCTCGCCGGATGTCGCCACCGGCAACGGGGTGCACGGGCGTCCGCTGATCGCGGCCAGCGCACCGACGTCTGCGGCATCCCAGCGACCTGCCAGCCACACCGGACCGCCGCCGCCGTCGAGCAGCGTGCCGGCTACCGAGAGGTGGTCAGCGCCATCGCCCAGGGCCAGGCTGCGGCACTCCGCCATCGCCGTCCCGTCGAGGCGGGTACAGACCAGCAGATTTTCCTGGGATTCGAGCACCGTGGTGGCGCCGGTGGCGGCGTCGGCGCGCAGCGCCGCTGGGGCGCAGCCGGCCAGGGGATGGATGGCGCGCAGGACCAGGCCCTGGCCGGCATAGCACTCGATCAGGTGCTGGCGGTAGGGTTGGGTGGTCCCGGCCGCCAGCCAGCTCCAGCGGCGGTCGCGGGGCGGTGCCGCCAGCGCAGTCCAGCCGCACACCACCGGGCCGTCGAAACGGTGGTACGGCTCCAGCTCCCAGCGCACCAGTTCGCGCATCTGGTGCGGCGGCAGCGGCCGGCGCGGATCCACCGGCAACGTCAGCACCGCGGTGTGCACCTGCGACGACAGGTGCACGGCCTGTGCCGGCAGCGAGGGCAGGCGCGCACGCAGCGCCGCCACCACCTCGGTGAGGGCGGCGGCGAACGCCGGAGCGCTGGAGGTGGCGATGGCGGCGACCGCGGGGCGTCCCGACGGATGCGGGCGAAGCACCGCCGCGCGCACCTGCACGCCATCGCTCTCGACCGCCAGCACGCCGTCGGGCACCCGCCGCAGGAAGCGCGAGGTCAGGCCGGTGGGATTCACGGCTGGATCTCCAGCACCACCTGGGCGGGCGGCGACACCCGGCGCGACACCAGCAGTTCGGCGAAGGCGTTGACCCCGGCCATCGGCTGGCCGTTCGCCGCCTGGACCAGCACCAGTTGGCGGCGGCCGTGGGGCACCAACAGCGGCTGGCCGCCCACCAGGGGGAAGGAGCAGGTGCGGCGGTCGACGCCGGCGCCGGCCGGACCCACTCCCAGGATGAAGGAGGCGCTGACGAATCGGTCCTTGGCCAGATCAGCGTAGCCCAGGGCCGGGGTCTGGTCCCAGCGCGGGATGGGAATGCGGAAGCGCACGGAAGTGGCGGTGAAGTCGCCGGCGCTGCGGTTGATCACCAGCACCGCCAGCCCGCTGAGGTCGGTGACCCACGCGCTGGCCGGGACCAGCGGCTGATCGGGGCTGGTGGAGGGCAGGTCGCGGGCGAAGGCCTCGGTGCTGCCGGCGGCGGCGTCGCGCACCCCGTCGGAGCCGACGCTGCGCACCGACCAGTCGCCGGTGAGCCGGCCGGCGGTCCAGGCGCGGTCGGCCGACGACTCCAGCGGCCAGCCGTAGAAGTCGTTGCCCCAGCGTCCACGCGAGCAACCCCGAGGCCCATCCGATCCTCGGCATGGTCCCGCAGGAGTCGTTCCAGGCCATCCACCTGCGGCGCATCGCCGAGGGCCGCGACCGGCCCTTCCGCCACGGGCGGCGCGACCCGGCAAGCGCGCACCCTGCCGCACCGGCCTGCGCGGCCTGCCCGGTGCGCGCGCACTGCGCGGGCGACGATCCGCACTGCTGGCGGCTGGCGCGGGAGGCCGCGTCCCGGCAGGCGTCGTGAGCGGCCGCAGGCCGCTGGGGGGCGGAGGGCCCTCGGGCCCGGAGCGGAGCGGGGGTGCAGCCCCCGCCCAAACAAGAACCGGGGACGGCGCAGCCGGCCCCGGCGACGAAGTCGCGGCCCCCGCGGAGCGGGGGAAGTTCCGAGGAAGAGCAGCCGATCCCTGGGCCGGCAAGCGCACCCTGCTCGTGGTCGCCGATGTCCAGACCGGCTACCATCACGACTCACTCTCGCACGCCCTCGCCACCATCGAGCGTCTCGGCCACGTGAGCGGCGCCTTTGTCGCCAACCTGCGCACCGACTCGCAGCTGATCTGCCGGCGGCCGATCCTGGGCCAGGGCGCGAAATATGGCGGCAAGAACGTCAATGCCCGGGGCCTCGGCGGGTACGACGCCCTGTTCCTGCTGCCCAGCGGCGAGGGCACGCTGTCCGTCGAGCAGAAGCGCGACCTGCTGGTCTTCGTGCATGATGACGGCAAGGGGCTGATCATCGGCCATGCCGGGATCCTGGCCTTCCCCGACTGGCCGCAGTTCGGCGAGCTGGCCGGAGCCCGCCTGGGCGGCGAGTTCATGGGACCGGCCACGGTGCGCGTGGAGGATCCGGGCTTCCCCGGCGCCGATGCTTTCGGCGCCGGTCCCTTCGTCTTCGACGAACAGCACCCGCTGCTCGCCGCGCCCTACGCCCGCGATGCGGTCCACGTGATCATGAGCATCGACCCCGCCTCGGTCGATCCGGCGCATCGCGCCCGGCGCCCCGACGGGGATTTCCCGGTGGTGTGGTCGCGCGCCTACGGCCGGGGCCGGGTCTATCATGTCGGCTGGGGCCACCGGGAGGCGACTTGGGACGATCCGCGTTTCCAGCGTCTGGTGCTGGCGGGCATCCAATGGGCCATGGGGCCGCCGCGCGGCGGCGATGGCGTGGCCCTTCCCGGCCTCTCCGGGCGCTGATCGTCACTGGTCGGCCAGCGAAGCCGGGCGCAAGTGGCTCAGAAAACCGTCAGGTCCCCGCGCAGCCGCGCCCGGGGCGACCGCGCAGCGGCTGCCATCCTCGCCCAGCGCGTGGAGAGCGCCTCCGGCGGCTGCATCCGCCGCCACCGAGCAGGTGCGCAGCACCAGCGCCACCCGCGTCCCGCTGGGTGGCACCAGGGCGGTGTTCACCTCCCAGCGCCGGTCCTCGCGCGGATCGATGAGCGGGCAGGAGGCGAGCGAACTGCCGTTCTCGTCGTGGATGGCGATGATGCAGCCGTCCTCGCCCGCGGCCAGGCGGCGCTCGGTGCCGCCAGATCGGTCCTGGTAGGTTGCCAGGACCGATCCGCTCCACACCCATGGCCAGGCGGGCAGGGCGCGATCGGTACGGCGGTCGCGCACCAGCCGGCTGGCTGGCAGCAGGCGTCCGACCCCGTCGGCGTCGGTCCAGTGGACGGTGATCGCTACCGGCCGGCAGCGCGCCGGCTCACCCGCCGCAGACTCGACCTGGACGCCGTCAGGCAGGTCGAGGGCGGCTAGGGCCGCGGTCTTGATCGTAACGGCCTCGGCGGCGTCGAGGCGGATGCTACCACCACTGCGGCCGACAGCACGCTTGCATCCGCCGCCGGTGCGGGCGCCGTACATCCCCGAGCTACCGCCGCCGCCGCCGCCGCCGCCGCCGCCGCCGCCGGCGCCGATAGCCATGAAGGCGCCGGCGCCGCCCATCTCGCTATCCGCCATCGCCTATTCGCGGCCCTTCGGCACCGGGCTGTCGACCTCGGTTTCGCGCTGGGTGATCTCGGCCGGCAGGTCGAGCTGGGTGACGTTGGTGGCGTTGGTTGCCTCGGGGTCGTCGACGTTGATCCCTATTTTGGTTTCAAGTGTGCGTTCGAGCGGCTGCGTGTCCGGCGGTTGGGGAGGTGGATGGATGGTGATCACGCGCACTGGCGGGGTCTCCTTCTCGATCTCCCTGGTGGCGGTCACCACCAGGGTCAGGCCGAGGATGGCCAGGGCATGCACCGAGGCGCTGATTCCCCCGCCGATCAGCCGGTCGCGTCGGTCGTCGGCGGCGGTCTCGGCCTCCGTCAGCGGGGTGCCGGCTGGGTTGTGCCCGGGTGGTGGGGTGGCGGGATCCAGCTCCTCGGTCTCGGACAGGCTCATCCCTCCGCCACCAGGGCGAGGGTGTGGACCACGTAGGAGGTTGCCAGCTCGGGGATGGTCTCGCCCCAGCGCGGCGCGCAGTTGCCCCAGAACACGCCTGTCCCGGAACGGGTGCCGATCAGCTGGGCGTGATCGGTGGCGGCCGCCACCAGGTCGCTGCACCAATCATGGACGGCGCCGCTGCCGATCCGGCGAGAGACTCCCAGGTCGTACTGGGGTTCCCCGCGGGCGTTGCCGCCGGGGAAACGCCTGGTGGCCATGGTGTCACCGACCTATCCTCGTCGTGGCCAGGAGGTGAGCCATGGCCAGGGTGCTGCTGCGCGATGTCGCCGCCGCCGCGCGGATCTCGCTCGCCACCGCCTCGCGCGCCCTGCGCGACGACCGCCGCATCAGCGCGGCGGTGCGCGCGCGGGTGCACGAGACCGCCCTGGCCCTGGGCTACCGGCCCGACCTGGTGCTGTCGGCGCTGTCGACCTACCGCGCCCACCAGGCGGCGCATGGAGACGGCGAGGCGCTGGTGCTGATCACCAGCTGGCCGCGCCTGGACCCCTCCCCGCAGTGGCGCGCGGTGGACGAACGCTGCCGCCGGCACGGTTTCGCCTACCAGGCGGTGGTGGTGGGCACCGATCCCGGCGAGCAGCGCGCGTGCTGCGCGCGCCTGCGCGCCGCCGGGCACCGGGCGCTGATCCTCTCCACCGGGGTGGTGCCGCGCGACGAGCTGCAGTTCGACTGGGAAGCCTTCTCGTGCATCGGGGTCGGCGGTGCGCCCAGCCGGCGTTTCCACACCGTGCTCCCGGATTACGCCGGCGACCTGCGTCTGGCGCTTGAGCAGGTGCAGGCCGCGGGCTGCCGCCGGCCCGGGCTGGTGCTGTCGCGCGACTACCTGCGCTTCACCGGCGGCGGGCATCTGGGCGGCTGGGGGCATGCCCACGAGCTGTTCGCTGAGCCGCCGCCGCCGCTGCTGGCCAGCGGCTGCGGCGACGCCGGGCAGTTCCGCACCTGGCTGGAGCGTTGGTGGCCAACGACCTGCGCCCGTTGCGCTGGCTCGCCGCCGGCGATGGCCGCATCGCCTTCGCCACCCTCGACCGGCTCGACGGCGGCCGCGCCGCGGCCGGGATCGCCATCGACCGCCTGGGCACGGTGCTGACCGCAGTCGACCTGCTGGTCGACCAGCTGCGCCGCGGCGAATCCGGCCAGGCGGAGCAGCCGCGGCTGACCCTGGTGCCGGGGCGCTGGGATCCGGGTCCGGGCCTGCACGCGCGTGGCTGAGCGCTTGTGCAACTGGTTGCACTCTGGCGCATCTGGCCGCCGTCCGCGCGCCGGGGTAGGCTGGGGGGATGCCCGCCCCGCGACCGTCCGCCTTCACCCTGATCGAGCTGCTGGTGGTGGTCGCCATCGTCGCGGTGCTCGCCGCCATGCTCCTGCCGGCGGTGACCCTGGTGCGCGAGGCGGCCCGGACCGCGGTCTGCCGCAGCAACCTGCGCCAGCTGGTGCTGGGGGCGGTGGCCTACAGCGTCGACAACGACGGCGCCCTGCCGGCCGTCAGCCTCGACCCGGCGGGGATCCACGCCGGCCGCTGGTGGCCGAACCTGCTCGCGGACGGCGGCTATGCGCCGGCGCCGTCCTGGCAGAACCAGGCCACCGGCGACATCCGCCAGGGGGTGTGGCGCTGCCCGGCCGCGGGTCCGGCCAGGGCCGGCCAGCGCGGCGGTGGCTACGGCTACTACGAAGGCCCGGCCACCGCCTCGGCGGGCTCGTTCGACGGCCGCTCGCGGCGGGTGTCGGCCTACCGGCAGGCCGCCAACGCGGTGATCCTGCTCGATGCCGCCATCGCCCTGGCCCCGGCGGGCAGCCCGCCTGTGCCCTGGCTGGCCTTCTACCACCCCGCGTCGAACTGGGATCTGCTCGGACTGCCCGGGGCGGCCGCCGGCCGCCACCGCGGGCCGGGCGAGGTCTCGGCCGGGTTCCTCGACGGCCACGTCCAGGGCTCGGCGTTCGCCGCGCTCAAGGCCAACCTCGGAGGCTGCTTCGACCCATGATCCCGCTGCGCCGGCTCCTGTCCCTGCTGCCTCTGCTGCTCGCCGGCGTCGCCCTGGCGAGCGAGATCGATGCCCGCAGCCGCCTGGTGTGGGCGCACTACACCCCATGGTTCCAGCCGGTCGACACGGTGGAGCTGGCGGTGCGCCAGGACAACGCCTGCGACCTGCCCCTGGCCGGCGACCTCGACCGGCGCCTGGCCGCGGAGATCGCCGGCGCCCGCGCGATGGGCGCCGACGGCTTCCTGGTCGACGTGGTGATGCATGCCAGGCAGCGGCCCGACACCGCCTACCTGCGTCGGATGCTCGCGGTCGCCGCCCGCGAGGGCTTCCTGGTGGGCCTGTGCCTGGATCCGGTCCACGCCGACGCGCAGGCCATCGCCGCGGGCGCGGCGGCCCTGCTCGACGACTGCGCCGGGCTGCCGGCCTATCCGCTGGTGGGCGGACGTCCGCTGCTCTCCACCTACCGGGTGCGCGAGGACGGGCCGGCGGTGTGGCGGCAGGTGCGCGCAGAGCTGCGCCGCGGCGGGCGCGATCCGTTCCTGCTCGGCGACCTCATGAGCCCCAACCTGGTGCTCGATGCGGAGGCGGTCGACGCCTACGCCGGCTGCTTCGACGGCCTCTACCAGTTCTGCGAGTACGGCGGCTCGCGCTCCGCGGCCGGCCGGCCGCAGCCGCCGGCCGCGGCCGAGGCCGTGCTCGCCGCCGCGGCCGCCCGCCAGGGGCTGGTGCACGCCGGCCTGGTGATGCCCGGCTATCTCGGGCGCTGGCACCAGGGGCGGAACCCCTACCACCTGCCGTTCCACGGTTTCCAAGTGCTGCTCGGCTGGGGGCGCCTCGCCGGCGCCGGCCGGCCGGGGTGGCTGCACCTGACCACCTGGAACGACCACGACGAGACCGCGCTCATGCCCACGGTCTTCACCGGCGCGGTGAACACCGAGCTGGTGGCGGCGCTGGTGGCGGACTGGCGCGGCGGTGCGCGGGCCGCCGCGCGTCCGCGCTGCCACCTCGCCTATCCCCGCGAGGTCCTGGTCGGCACGCCGCTGCATATCGACTGCCTGGTCCAGATGGGCCAGG
>JAKLKR010000204.1:0-2280 GCA_023150565.1 Planctomycetota bacterium | reverse complement strand
CCAGGACGCCGGGCCGGCCACGGTGTCGGGGCGCCTGCTCGACCCCCAGGGCCGGACGGTGGCCGAGCTGGCGCCGCGCACGCTCGCCGGCGGCGCCCTGGCCGGGACCGGCTGGACCCTGGACTCGGCCGCGCTCGCGGCCTGGCCGGCGGTGATCCCGCGCCTGCGCTTCGCCGCCGGGGATGGCGGGGCGATCGAGCGCGACGCGCCGATGATCCGACCGGTGGCGGGCTGGATCCAGAACCAGGTGGTGGTCAAGGCCACCCTCCAGGAGCTGGCTCCCGGACCCGCACGCCTCGTTCTGCGCCAGCAGGGCGCGGGCGTGGAGGCGGAGGTGGCGGTGGCGGGCGACGATCCGGTGGTGGCGGCCAGCCTGTGGCGCAACGACCGCCCGCTGGCGGCCTTCGACCCCGCTGGCGGCCCGGCGGCGCTGCTGGTCGAGATCGTGCCCTGCGCGCGCACCCACACCGACCTGGAGGTCGAGCTGGGTCCGCGGGGCGGCCGCATCGTGCGCGCCGCCGAGGCCGGTCCCTGGAAGGAAGGGGATGGCGAGGGCCGCACGGTGACGGTTGATGCGCAGGGCGGGGTGCGCATGCACCTGGCGATGGCCCTGCCCCAGCATCTCCCCCGCCGCCGGCTGATGGCGCTGTGGCAGGCCGCCGGTGACGATCGCCTGCGGGTCCGGCTGCACGGCGCCGGCCAGGAGGCGGTCCTTGAACTGTCGGCCGCGGAGCTGGCCGCGGGCGACGGGGTGCTGGCCCTGGATGGCGAGGGGCGCCCGCTCGCCGAGCTGCGCTGCCCCGACTACGATCCCTGGTTGGATGCGCTCATCGCCCCGCTGGCGGCCCCGACCACCCTGCGCTTCCGCCGGCTGACCCGCCCGGCGCGCCCCGGCGACCTCTGGCATGCGCGCGTGCGCTTCGCCTCGGGGCGCACCGCCGAGTCGCCGCCGGTGGCGGCCTCCGATGCGCTCTGCGAGGGCGTGGTGCTGAGCGGCGCCGGCGATCTCGACGACGATGGTGCGCGCGAGGTCGGCGCAGCGCCGCCGCGCGAGGCCACGGCCGCGGCCTCCGGCCTGCCGCCCGTTGGCACCATGCGCACCCTGGCCATGCCCAGAGCAGTGGCCCGCGCTGCATCCTGGGATTTCGAAGGCGGCCTCATGGACGCGATCGGCGACCGCGACCTGGCGGTGCCGGGGGCGCAACGTCCGCTCGAGGTCTGGCGGCGCCTGCTGGTGGTCGCCGACGGCCGCGGCTGCCTGCGCCTGGACGGCGCCGAGCTGGCGTTGCGCACCCGCAGCTGGCCGGCCGGGCCCTGCCGCATCGCCCTGACCGTGCGCATCGACGAGGTCGCCGGCGAGGGCGGCCTGCTGGCCGGCCGCAGCGGCGGTTCGAGCGCGGTGGCGATCCGCATCCGCGCCGACCGCTCGCTGGAGGCGGTGCGCGATGGCGGGGGCGAGGCGGTACGTGTGCACTTGGCCGACCTCGTGCCGCGCAACGCCTGGGTGCGCATCACCGCACGCTACGACGGTGGCACCCTGGCGCTGTCCTGCGACGGGCGTACCGCCACGGTCGCCGCCCCGGCGGTGCAGTTCCAGCACAACTGCACTCCGCTGCTCGGCAAGGGCGTACACGGCCTGGTGGAGGCATTTGAGGTATCATCCTGTCCGGGGCCTCCGCTCTGAGCACGATCACCGGGCCCAAATATCCTCTTGCACCCGGCTGCAGGCTCCATTTGTAGCACTTCCGGCTCGGCAACAGACCCCCCGGCCAGGGTAACGCCGGCGGCGATGCAAAGTCGCGGGCGGCACAAGCGTGCCCCACCCCCCGTATCGCGCACCTATCGGGCAAGGCGCAAAGCGCGCACGGTGAATCGCTTTCGCTAGCGCGGTCGCGGCCCGGTGGTGGCGGTTGGGACCAGAGCTGCCCGCACCCGGCGTTGTCGGACGCCGGGCCGGTCGCTGGATCCGCTGGACAGTGCCACCGGGCGCCAGCGGGACTGGCGATGCGCCCGGCTGTCGCTGGACGGCGACGCTGGCTCGGTGGCGGTCGCTGCTGGGTTGGTGATGGTCTGATCGTGGCTCATGGCCACTTCTTCGTGCGGCGGCACCGTCCTGGGGAATCGGGCGGAAACGTCTATGTGTTGGTCAGATCAGAGCGCGGGAATTTCTGGTGCAGTGGACACTACTCAGAAGTTGCCGGCCTTGACCTCGAAATGCTCCTGCGGGTGGGCGCAGGCCGGGCAGGCCTTGGGGGCTTCCTCACCCTCGTGGGTGTAGCC
>JAKLKR010000203.1 GCA_023150565.1 Planctomycetota bacterium | reverse complement strand
GCCCGGGGCTGTGGGTCTACAACCCCCTGGCCGCGCGCCTGCTTGCTGAGCGGGGCTGCACCCGCGTGCATGCCGCCAGCGAGCTCGACGGCACCATGCTCGCCGACCTCAGCGCCGCCTGCGAGGCGCCGCTGACGGTGTGCGTCTATGGCCGCCCGCAGCTGATGGCCACCCGCGCCTGGTCCAACGCCCCCGGCTGGACCATGGAGGACGGCAAGCAGACGGTGCGCATCCGTACCCGCCGCGAGGGCCAGGTGGTGGTGCTGCGCCCGGAGCAGGCCTTCGACTGGCGCGCCCGCGCCCAGCGCCCGGTGCGGGCGGCGCTGATCGAGATGGACCTCACCACCGTGCCGCCCGAGTCGGTGGTGGCGGAGTGGCGCTCCAGTCCCGAGCGCAGCCGGCCGGCGTTCAATCTCGAGCGCACCCTGGCGTGAGCCCCCAGGCGGTCTGCATCTTTCATCTGTAAAGATGGCACAAGATTCATTTTGTTAAGTTGTTGCATTAGTGACTGACCGGTCGGTTGGTTTGACTTGCAGTGTTGACCGATCGGCCTACACCATCCCGCCATGGTCGCCGCGGTCCGTCGCCGCCGTTCTGAAGCCCGTCCCGGCGAACTGGTCGAGGCGGCGCTGCGCTGTTTCGTGGCGCACGGCTTCTCGGCCACCCGCCTGGACGAGGTGGCGCGCTTCGCCGGGGTGTCGAAGGGCACCATGTACCTGTATTTCGACAGCAAGGAGGCGCTTTTTGCCGCGGTGGTGCGCCAGGCCATCGTGCCCGCGGTGGCGGCCCTCGAACAGGAGGTCGCCGGCCTCAGCGGCAGCGCCGCTGAACGCCTGTCTGCCCTGCTGAGGCTGCACTGGAGGCAGGCCTGCGACGAGCGCTGGGCCGGCATCCCCAAGCTGATCATCGCCGAGATCGGCAATTTCCCCCAGCTCGGCCAGCTTTACCACGACGAAGTGGTGGCTCGCTTCAAGCGCCTCTATGCCGGCATCATCTCGGCCGGGATCGAATCCGGCGAGTTCAGGCCCGGCGATTGCGAACTGCTCGGCCGCCTGGCCGCCGCCCCGCTGCTGATGGCGGCGCTGTGGCGGCATTCCTTCCAGGCCTGCGACTGCGGCCACGATCCCAACCATTTCGTCGACGCCCACATCGCCACCTTCCTGCGCGGCATCACCGCCGGAGGTCCCCCATGACCCGTTCCGCGACCCTGCTCCTGATCGCCGCCAGCCTGTGCGCGGCCGACCTTCCCGCGCCGGCCTCGGCCACCGCCGCCGCCCTCCGGCCGGCGGGACCGGCCAGCGTCGGCGCGATGCGGCCGGCGGCGGCGGTGGCGACCCCGCTCAAGCTGCAGGAATCGGTGGCGATGTCGGCCCTGGTGGCGGGGGTCAAGCTCGCCGACCTGTCGCGCTCCAGCGCCGAGCAGGGGGTGCGCATCCAGCGCGCCGGGCTGCTGCCCCAGGTCGGGGTCGAAGGCACCGCCTCGCGCTATGCCGCCTCGGTAAGCAGTCCCGCCGACGTCGAGCCGATCCAGGTCGGGCCCTACAACCGCTTCGACGGCCGGGTGCGTGCAGGCCAGGCGCTGCTCGACCTCTCGTCCTGGTACGGCACCGACGCCGCCAAGGCCGACGTGCGCTCGGCCACCGCGGCCCAGCGCCAGTCCCTCGAGGCGGCCGCGGTGAACGCCGCCCTGCGCTATGTGGCGGTGGCGCGCGCCGCCGCCCTGGTCGAGGCCCGCCGCCTCGACCTCAAGCTGGCCGACGAGCTGGCGGTGCTGGCCGAGGCCCAGGTCAAGGCGGGGGTGGCCGAGCCGATCAACGCCACCCGCGCCCAGACCCAGGTCAGCGCCGCGCGCGGCGACGTGCTGGTGGCCGAGAACCGCGAATCCCAGGCGCACATCGACCTGGCGCGGGCGATCGAGCTCGACCTCGCCCAGCGCTTCGCCCTCGCCACCGCCTTCGACGGCACCATGTGCGCGACCGAGGCCCCACGCGACATCGAGCAGGCGGTGGCCCAGGCGGTCACCCGCCGGCCCGAGCTGCAGTCGGCCACCGCCGCGATCGAATCGGCGCAAAGCCGCCTGAGCGCCATCCGCGGCGAGCGCTGGGGCAACGCCCAGCTGGTTGGCGAGGCGGGGCGGACCGGCCCGGCCCTGCACGACACCGGAGCGAACTGGAGCTTCGGCGTGCAGTACACCATCCCGGTGTTCGACGGCCTGCGCCGCGAGGGCCGCATCGAGGCCCAGGACATCGCCGCCCGCAGCGCGCTGGTCAGCCGCGACGACCTGCGCATCCAGGTCGCCGCCGAGGCGCGCTCGGCGGTGCTCGATCTGCTGACCGGCGAACAGTACTGGTCGGTGGCGCGCGAACGGGTGGCGCTGGCCGAGAAGGAGCTGGGCCAGGCGCGCGACCGCTTCCGGGTCGGGGTGGCCTCCAACCTCGATGTCATCGCCGCCCAGCAATCGCTGTCCCAGGCCCTCGACGCCGAGATCCAGGCGCGGGCCAGCCTGGCCACCTCGCGCGCCCGCCTGGCCCACGCGGTCGGCTCCGCCACCGCGCTCAAATGAGCCCCGGCCCCTGCTGCGCCCTGGCCACGCTGGCGCTGGCGCTGGCGGCCTGCGGCGCCCCGTCGGGCGCTGCCGGCGGCAAGCCTGCCCCGCCGCCAGTCCAGGTGGTGGCCATGGTCGCCAGCCCGGGCCCCTGGCTCGATGCCATCCCGGTGCTGGGCACGGTGCGCGCCGTCGCCCAGGTCCAGCTCACCGCCAAGGGCACCGGCATCGTGCGCGAGCTGCCCTGCGCCGAAGGCCAGCTGGTCGAGGCCGGCGCGCTGGTGTGCCGGCTGGGCGACGACGAGGACCGCGCGCTGCTCGCCGAGGCCGAATCGCTGCTCGCCGAGCGCGAGCGCGACCGCGACCAGGCCGAGCAGCTGCTGGCGAGCGGGGCGGCGACCCGCGATCGGGTGGCGGCGGCCCAGGCGGCGCTGATCATGGCCAAGGCGCGGGTGGGCGCCGCGCGCGCCCGCCTCGACGACCTGGTGGTGACCGCGCCCTTCGCCGGCCGGCTCGGCCTGGTCCAGCCCAGCATCGGCGCCTTGCTGACCCCGGGGGCGCCCATCGCCACCCTCGCCAGCCCCGCGCTCAAGGTCGAGTTCAGCCTGCCCGAGATCCACCTGCCGGCGCTGCGCACCGGGTTGACCCTGCGGGCCAGCACCGCGGCCGCTGCCGAGGCGCTGACCGGCACGGTCAGCGCCATCGACAGCGTGGTCGATCCCGCCACCCGCCAGGTGCGCGTCAGCGCCCGTCTGGGCGAGGTCGCCGGCCTGCGCCCCGGCCAGTCCCTGCGCTGCGAACTGGTGCTCGGCGAGCAGGCCGACGCCCTCACCGTGCCCGAGGAGGCGGTGGTGGTGCAGGGCACCTCCTGCGCGCTGTTCACCGTGGTCGATGGCGCCGCCCGGCGCACCCCGGTGGTGCTCGGCGGGCACCGTGCCGGCCGCTTCCGCATCGCCTCCGGGCTGAAGCCCGGCGACCGGGTGGTGGTGCGCGGGGTGCAGTGGCTGCGCGACGGCGCGGCGGTGGCCGCCGCGCCGCCCGCCACCGCCGCCGCCGCCAGCGCCCCGGTCGTGCGCTGAACCCCCATCCCAGGCCAGGCCCGTGCTGCTCTCCACCACCTCGGTCAAGCGCCCGGTGTTCGCCACCGTGGTCAACCTCATGCTGGTCGTGCTCGGGCTGGTGGCGCTGTGGCGCCTGCCGGTGCGCCAGTACCCCGACATCGACCCGCCGGTGGTCTCGGTCACCACCGCCTACCTCGGCGCCTCGGCCCAGGTGGTCGAGACCGAGCTGACCAAGCGCATCGAGGAGGCGGTCAGCGGCATCGAGGGGGTGCGGCTGATCAGCTCCACCAGCCGCGAGGAGGTGTCGCAGATCGACGTCGAGTTCCGCATCGGGCGCGACATCGACTTCGCCGCCGCCGACGTGCGCGACGCCATCGCGCGCATCCGCCGCCAGTTCCCCGAAGGCATCGACGACCCCTCGGTGGCCAAGGCCTCGTCCTCGGCCAACCCGGTGGTGTGGATCGGCCTGCAGTCCGACGGCCGCGACGCCCTCCAGCTCACCGACTGGGCGCGCCGCACCCTGGTCGACAGCCTCTCGGTGGTGCCGGGGGTGTCGCGGGTGATCGTCGGCGGCGAGCGCCGCTTCGCGGTGCGCATCTGGCTCGACCCCGACGCCCTCTCGGCGCGCGGGCTCACCGTGGCCGAGGTGCGCACCCGCCTGGCCGACGAGAACCTCGAACTGCCGGCCGGGCGCATCGAGTCGGTCAACCGCGAGATCTCGGTGCGCACCACCACCCGCCTGCGCACGGTCGACGACTTCGCCGGCCTGGTGCTGCGCGACGTCCAGGGCGCCCAGGTGCGCCTGGGCGATGTCGCACGGGTGGCGCTGGGGGCCGAGAACGAGCGCACCGGGCTGTGGATCGACGGCCGCACCGCCATCGGCCTGGGGGTGATCCGCCAGTCCACCGCCAACACCCTCGAGGTCGCCGACGGGGTGCGCGCCGCCCTCGCCCGCCTCGGCCCCGCCATGCCGGCGGACATCCGCGTCATCCTCCCCTACGACGAGTCGGTGTTCATCGCCACCGCGCTGCGCGAGGTGCTGGTCACCCTCGCCATCGCCCTCGCCCTGGTGGTGGGGGTGGTGCTGCTCTTCCTCGGCTCCTGGCGCGCCACCCTGGCCCCCGCGATCAGCATCCCGGTGTCGCTGATCGCCACCGGCATCGTGATGTGGGCCGGCGGCTTCTCGCTCAACGTGCTCACCCTGCTCGCGCTGGTGCTCGCCATCGGCCTGGTGGTCGACGACGCCATCGTGGTGATCGAGAACATCCACCGGCGCATGGAGCTGGGCGAGGCGCGCCTGGTGGCGGCGGTGCGCGGCCCCGCCGAGGTCGGGCTGGCGGTGATGGCCACCACCCAGGTGCTGATCGCCACCATCAACCCCGCTCGCCTTCCAGCAGGGCAACATCGGCCGCCTGTTCGGCGAATTCGGCCTGACCATGGCCGCCGCGGTGGGCTTCAGCGGGCTCACCGCCCTGACCCTGGCCCCGATGCTGGCGAGCAAGCTGCTGCACGCCGCCCACCGCGACCTCCGCCCCGAGACCGCCGACGAGACCGAGGTCGAGCGCGAGGGGGGCCTGTTCGCGCGCATCGCCCATGCCTACCGCGGCCTGGTCGGCTGGTCGCTGCGCCACCGTCTGGCGGTGGTGGCGGGCAGCCTGCTGCTGGCGCTGGCGGCGGTGGCGCTGTGGAAGGTGGTGCCGGACGAGAAGGTGCCGGTCGAGGACCGCGGCTTCGTGGTGATCATCGTCGAGGCCCCCCAGGGCGCGACCATGGGCTACACCTACGAACGGGTGCGCGAAGTCGAGGCTGCGCTCGCCCCGCTGCGCGGCGATGGCGGGCCGATCGACAAGGTGCTGGCGGTGGTGGCGCCCACCCGCACCGCCAACGCCCCGGTCAACTCCGGCTTCGTGATCGTGCGCCTCAAGCCCTGGGGCCAGCGCGAGGTGTCGCAGCAGGCGATCACCCGCCAGCTGATGCCGCGCCTGCTCGGCGCCGCCGGCGGGCTGTCGGGGGCGCGCGTCATCCCGATCAACCCGCCCTCGTTCGGCTCCGGCTTCGGCCAGCAGCTCCAGTTCGCCATCGGCGGCACCGATGGCGGCGAGGTCGAGCGCTGGTCGGGCCAGCTGCTGGGCAAGCTGCGCGCCAGCGGCCTGTTCGCCGACATCCGCGAGGACGCCGACCGCACCAAGCCCCAGCTGGTGCTGGAGGTCGACCGCGACCGCGCCGCCGCCCTGGGGGTGTCGGCGGCCGAGATCGGCGCCGCGCTCCAGGTGCTCTACGGGGCCGAGAAGCTCACCAAGTGGGAGGACCGCGGCGAGCAGTACGAGGTCATGCTCCAGGCCGAGGCCGCCACCCGCAGCTCGCCGCGCGACCTGGCGCGGGTGCAGGTGCGCTGCGCCAACGGCGCCCTGGCCCCGCTGTCGACGGTGGTGACCTACCGCGAGATCGGGGTGGCCAAGGACCTCACCCGCGTCGACCGCCTGGCGAGCTCGAACTTCAGCGGCACCCCGCGCCCCGGCCTGCCCCTGGGCGAGGCCATGGCCCAGGTCGAGGAGATGGTGCGCAGCGAGCTGCCGCCGGGCGCGCGCCTGACCTGGCTGGGCCAGTCCAAGGACGCCAAGGAGGCCTCCGCCGGCGGCCTGCTCACCTTCCTCGCCGCCCTGGTGGTGGCCTACCTGGTGCTGGCGGCGCAGTTCGAGAGCTTCATCCACCCGCTCACCATCCTGGTGGCGGTGCCGCTGGCGGTCACCGGGGCGCTCGCCGCCCTGGCCGCCACCGGCCAGCCGCTCAACCTCTACAGCCAGATCGGGCTGGTTATGCTGGTGGGGCTGATGGCCAAGAACGGCATCCTCATGGTCGAGTTCGCCAACCAGCTGCGCGACCGCGGCCTGGCGGTGGCCGCGGCGATCACCGATGCGGCGGTGATCCGCCTGCGTCCGATCCTGATGACCTCGGTGGCGGCGGTGGCCGGGGCCCTGCCCCTTGCCCTCGGCAGCGGCGCCGGCGCCGAGGGCCGGCGTGCGATCGGCATCGTGATCATCGGCGGGGTCACCCTCTCTACGGTGATGACCCTGCTCATCATCCCGGTGCTCTACGCCCTGCTGGCGCGACTCACCCGCCCGGCCAACGCGGTGGCCGAGGAGCTGGCCCGGCTGGAGAAAACCTAGGGAACGGCGTAGCCCAGCTGCGCCAGCGTCCCCGCCAGCCACATCAGCGGCACCCCCACGATGGCGTTGTGGTCGGCGCTCTCGATGCGCTCGAACAGGGCGATGCCGCGCTTCTCCAGCTTGTAGGCCCCCGAGCAGTCGAGCGGCTGGTCGGCGGCGACGTAGCGTTCGAGCTGGCTGCGGGTGAGCGGGCGCATGGTCAGGCGGGTGATGTCGGTGTGGGCCAGCTCCTGGCCGCGGTGGACCACCACCAGGGCGGTGACCAGGCGGTGCTGGGCGCCCTGCATGCGCAGCAGCTGCTCGACCGCCCGTTCGGCGGTGCGCGGCTTGTGCAGCACCTCGTCGCCGAACGCGCACACCTGGTCGCCGCCGATGACGGTGGCATCGGGGTGGAGCGCGGCCACCGAGCGCGCCTTGGCCAGGGCCAGGCGCTGCGCCAGCTCCTCCGGGGTCCAGCACCCCTGCTTCAGCGCCTCCTCGTCGCAGGCAGGTGCGATGCAGCGCACCTCCAGGCCGAGGCGCTGGATCAGTTCGCGGCGGTAGACCGAGGTGCTGGCGAGGACGAGGTCGGCGGACATGGCGGGATCCTGCGCTCGCGCGCATGACGTCCAGCCGCGTGGCGCTGCTTGTGCCAAGGTTCCCCGTGGGATAGTCGGCCCCGCGATGTCCAAGGCCATCACTGCCGCACACTCCCCCATGCCCGACGTGGCCCACCACGCCCGCAGCCCGTTCACCGGGACGCTCGACAAGGTGGGGATGACCGCCATCGAGGTGCCGGTGCGCCTGCGCGCCGCCGACGGCACGGTGGTGATGGCGCCCGGCAAGGCTGACGCCTTCGTCAGCCTCGACGATCCCGGCGCCAAGGGCATCCACATGTCCCGGCTCTACCTCTCGCTGGGCGCGGTGCTGGGCGAGGAGGAGTTCTCGCTGGCGGCGGTGCGGCGGGTGATCGAGGGCTTCGTCGCCTCGCACGCCGGGCTCAGCCGCAGCGCCAGCCTCGATCTCGCCTTCGAGCTGCCGCTGCGCCGGCCGGCGCTCAAGAGCGCCAACAGCGCCTGGCGCCTCTATCCGGTCACCGCCGCCGGGGTGGTGTGCGAGGGCCGCTACCGCTTCCGCCTGGGGGTGACGGTGGCCTATTCCAGCACCTGCCCGTGCTCGGCCGCGCTCGCCCGCCAGCTGGTTCAGGATCGCTTCCGCCAGGATTTCGCCGGCCAGGCCCAGCTCAGCGCCGAGGCCATGGCGGAATGGCTGGGCCGCGAGGAATCGATCGTCGCCACCCCGCATGCCCAGCGCAGCTACGCCGTGCTCGAGGTCGAGGCCGACGACCGCGACGCCCCCTCGTTCATCGAGCTGATCGACCTGGTCGAGGGCGCCCTGCACACCGCGGTGCAGGCGGCGGTGAAGCGCGAGGACGAGCAGGAGTTCGCCCGCCTCAACGGCGGCAACCTGATGTTCTGCGAGGACGCCGGCCGCCGTCTCAAGCACGCCCTCGACGCTGACCGGCGCATCCGCGACTACCGGGTCGAGGCGGTCCATGTCGAGAGCCTGCACCCGCACAACGCGGTGGCGATCGTCACCAAGGGCGTGCCCGGCGGCTTCGTCGCCTGAGGTTGGTGCGGCTGGCGTGCCGCCACCACCCCGCTAGTCTGCGGCCATGCCCCTGACCCCGCTCGCGGTGACCCTCTCCGACGGCCAGAAGATCGAGGCGATGAAGCGCTTCCGCGTGCGCTACGCCGAGGAGCAGACCCAGATCGAGGTGCAGTTGACCGAGATCTACACCAGCCTGCAGGAGGCCGAGTTCATCGCCCAGTATCTGGGCGAGCAGCCCGAGGTCGGTGAGCTGCGCAAACGGCAGCCCGAGATCGAACGGCTGGAGAAGCGCCGCGCCCACCTGGCCGCCCTGATCGAGCGCCTCGACACCTACACCCCCAAGCAGCCCGAGATCAAGGCGTCGCTGGGCGGAACCGCCGATGCCCCGCGTACCGGGGCCGGCGCGGGCGCCGCCCGGCCACCCGGGATCAAGCGGTACTGACATGGAGGCCGGCACCGCGGCCTTCCCCGCCATCGCCTGCCGGCCGGCGCGCATCGCCGACGTGCCGGCGATCAACCGCCTCATCGCCACCTTCGCCGCCCGCGGCCTGATGCTGCCGCGCACCACCGCCGAGCTCTACGAGAAGGTGCGCGACTACGTGGTGGCCGAGGCCGAGACCGGCACCCTGGTGGGCTGCGCCGCGGTGCATATCGACACCGCCACCATCGGCGAGCTCAAGGCCCTGGCGGTCGACAGCGGGGTGCAGAAGCGCGGCATCGGCCGGGTGCTGGTGCGCGGCTGCCTGGAGGAGGCGCGTTCGCTCGGTCTGGAGCGGCTGTTCTGCCTCACCTACCAGGTCGACTTCTTCGCCCGCATGGGCTTCACCCGCGTCGACCGTTCGCGCCTGCCGGAAAAGGTGTGGAGCGAGTGCGTGCGTTGCCACCGCTTCCTCGACTGCGACGAGGTGGCGATGTGGCGGACCACCGAGGGGGATCTGCCATGAACGCGCTTGGCAACGGTCGGACCTACGCGGCTGCTGATGGTGGTGGTTCGGCTGATCCGCGCGAGCTTCCCGCCCGCCTCCCGGCCGCCTGCAGCGCCCGCGCGGTGGCGGTGCTGGATGCTGCCGCCGGCACCGGCTGGAGCGCCGCCGGGACCCTCGCCGGGGTGACGGTCGAGGTGGTGGCGGACGGTGCGATGGCGGCCAGCGAGGGGGCCTCGGCAGTGCTGCTGGATCCCGCCACCCCCGCCGCCGTGGCCCTGGCGGGAGAGCTCCGCCGCCGCCGCCCGGGCCTGCCGCTGATCGCCTGCGGCGATGCCCCGGCCCAGGGCTGGTGCCCCGACGACCGGGTGGCCGCCGACGCCTCGGTGCTGGAGCGGGCCCTGGCCCTGCGCCAGGCGGTCGAGCGCTCGACCTGGTCGGCAGGCGGGCGCGGCCTATCGCGGGAACGCGCCGAACTGCTGGCGCGCATCCGCCCCGGCCTGCTCGCCGCCCTCAACGACCATCTCACGGTGGTGCTCAGCCACGCCGACATGCTCGCCTCGCGCCTGGTCGACGAGGCCGCGCGAGGCGCGCTGGAGCGGGTGCGGGTGGCCGGGCGCGAGTCCGGGCGCCTGGTGCGCCAGGCCCAGGGTTTTGCCGCCCGCCGTCAGGCGGTGCGCACCGACCTGGCGGTGCTGATGCCCGACCGGCGTGCGCTCCACGCCGCCTGCTGCGGTGCCCCGGCCGAGATCCCGCTCAAGGCGGCGAAGGGTCCGTTGTGGGTGGACTTCCCGCCTGCCGAGGCCGATCTGCTGCTGCACGTGATCGACGCGGCCAGCCCGCAACGCGCCGAACAGGCGGCCGAGGTCGAACGCGTGCTCGGCGAGATCGGTGCCGAGGGCGTGCCGCAGATCCTCGTGTACA
>JAKLKR010000202.1 GCA_023150565.1 Planctomycetota bacterium | reverse complement strand
GTTGGGCGCCGGTCATGGCACCAGCACCAGGCGCGCGCCAGCACCCTCGTGCGGGGTGTCGTCGAGGATCGCTTGGCGGTTGGCGACACGCGCCAGGCTGAGCGGATCGCACCAGCCGCCGCCGCGCAGGCTGCCGTCCGAGGTCAGCTCCCAGGCGTTGCCGCACAGGTCGTGCAGGCCGCGCGCGTCGGCCGCCAGGGTGCCGACCGGGCGCGGGGCGCCGCCGCCCTCGCTGTCGGCGGTCCAGGCCCAGGCCTGGGCCGCCGGGCCGTGGTCGTCGCCCCAGGGGAAGGCGCCCGCGCCGGGCGGGCGGGCGGCGGCCTCCCACTGCACCGGGTCGGGCAGCGCCAGCCGGGTGGTGCCCTGCTGGCCGCGCCAGGCCGGCAGCACCCGCCGCAGCTCGGCCGCGGTCAGGCACAGGGCGGGCAGGTCGTCGCGGTCGGCGGATGACGGCGGGAAGGCGGCGCGCCACGGCTCGCCGCCGGCCAGGCGCCGCCACTGCGCCCGGGTCACCTCCAGGGCGGCGATGTAGAAGGCGCCATGGGCGGCGCTGGCCGGCAGTTCGTCGGCCTGGCGCGCCCAGGCCCCGGCCGGCGCGCCCAGGGCGACCGCCCCCGCCTCGATGCGGCGGAAGGCCATCAGGCGGTCGCGGTAGGCCGGCTGGGGCAGGTCGGGCAGGGCGTCGCGGGCGCTGACGGTGCCGGTGGCGAGGTCGAGCACCAGCCAGGGCGCGGCGGTGGCCGCCACCGCCTGGGCGGCGCCGCCGGTGACCGCCGTGCCACTGCCGCCACCGCCGGAACCCGTGGCGCAGCCCGCCAGGAGCAGGGCCAGTCCCGCGATCATGCTGCGCATCAGCCATCCCCCCGGGGCGCCGGCAGGATCCACAGCGACAGCGGCAGGCGGCCGGCGCCCCGGCCCGCCTGCTCCTGGACGATGATCGAGAAGCGGCGGTGGACGCGCACCGGCTCGTCCGCCGGCACCGGCCAGGTCGCCACCAGGCGGCGGGGGCCGTCGACCGCCAGCGCCAGCCCCGGGGGGGCGTCGGTGCCGGGGCTGAAGGCCAGCACCGCGTCCCCGCCCACCGCCGCCGTCTCCCAGTCGAGGGCGAAGGCGAGGGTGGATCCCGCATAGGCTTCGCGCGGAATGTCGCCGGCGGGGTGCAGGCGCGGGCCGCCGGGACCGCACACCAGCACCGCCACCGCGGCCTCCACCGCGCTGGTGCCATCCGCGACCCGGACGCGCAGGGTGCGGGTGCCGGCCGCCCCCGGGCGCGGCGCCAGCAGCAGCCGGTCGCCATCGAGCAGGCGGGCGTCGAGCAGCGGGTCGGCGGCGAGCAGGGTCCAGGCCAGGGTGGATGAATCGGGGTCGCTGGCGACCAGACGCACCACCGCCGGCACCTCGGCCGGCACCGCCAGGCGCAGCCCGTCCACCACCGGGGGATCATCGACCGGCAGCACCGGAATGCGCGCCGCGACCGCCACCGAACTGCCGCCGGCGCCATCGCCCACCACCACCTGGATGACGCGCTCGCCGGCCCCGGGATCGTCGCCGTCATGGCTGAAGCGCACCGCGCGCAGCAGTACCTGCGCCGCCGCCGGGGTGGCGGCGGCGGTGGTAAAGGTGAAGGTCAGCCCGCCATCGGCGGTGCGCGCCAGGGTGCCCAGGGCGGCCCCGTCCAGGCTCACCGCGTCCCCGTCCTCCACCACCCCACCGGCGGGCTCCACCAGCAGGCGGTCGCCGCTGCGCCAGCCCGCGGCCGGGGTCAGCACCAGGCGGCCGCCGGCGAGATCGGCCAGGGCGGGATGGACCACCAGGGCCTGGGGGGCGATGGCGGTGGCGGGGCCGCCCTCGCTCCAGGCCGGGGCTGGTACCGGCACCGTGACCTCGGCCCCGGCGGCGCCTTCACCCAGGAACACGAAACCGAAATAATTGCCCTGGGGGAAGAGCGGCGGGGCGGGGGCATGGGGGACGCTGGCGAGCATGAACCGCCATTGGTCGGTACCGCCGGGCGCGACCACCGTGTTGCGGTAGGTGACGTTGCGCTGGTCGATGTCCTGCTGGCTGAAGCTGCCGCCCAGGCCGATGACCTCGAGCGCCCCGCTGTCCGGGCGGTACAGCCGCAGCTCGCCGCGGGTGGGCAGGGCCCACACCGTGTACCAGATGGGATCGCCTTCGGGATCGATGGCGGCGAACTGCTCGCGGGAATAGGGCACGCTGCCCAGCGGCGGCACCGTGATGGTGCCGAGGAAGCCGAGCCAGGGAGACACGTTGGCGGTCTCGACCGGGACATCGACGGCGGCAGTGGCCGTAAGGGTGGGGTCGGCGTCGTCGACCACCGTGATCAGCACCCGGCTGGTGGGCCGCGGCCGCGAGTTGCCGGCCACCGCCACCTCGACCGCGGCGGTGGCGCTGCCGGCGGCATGGACGGTGGCGACGATGCGCAGGATCTCGGGTTCGAGCGCATAGGCGACCAGGCTGAAGCTCCGCCCGGAGGGATCGGCCAGGCCGGAGACCGCGATCATCTGCTGACCGGTGTAATAGATGGATCCCGACAGGGTCGGCCCGGTGTAGACCGCGCTGATGGCGGGCGCGCTCGCCCCCGCCAGGGCGCCCGGGGCGAGCAGCAGCGCCAGGAGGATCAGGCCGGCGCGCACATCCCCTCCGCGACCCGCCAGCGGCGTTCGACCGCGGCGTGGCCGCCCGGTACCAGGGCGGCGTGGGCGGCCAGGCGCCGCCGGCAGTCCTCCTGGTCGAGGAAGAAGGCGTCGAACTGGCTGCGGTACGACGCCATGGCGGCGATCCTGGCGGCGGGGTCGGCAAGGGGAAGGTGCTGCGGCACCCACCGCGGCCGCTCCGGCCGCGGGCTGCCGGCATGGGCCGCCACCAGGCGGCGCAGGTAGCCGGCCACCACCGGCCCCGCCAGCCAGCGCAGCGGCGCCGGGCGCAGCCGCCGCATCAGCGCCGAACGGGCGTAGTCCGCCACCAGCCGCCGGGCCGCGAGCGGCGCCGGGCGCGGGGCCAGGCCGGGATCGCCCTCGTCGCCGGGATGGCGGCCGAGCTCGTCCAGGCGCAGGCGCAGGGCCTCGGCGATCCAGCAGTACGGCACGTCCTCGTACCAGGCCAGGTCGGGCCGGCCGCGCCAGCCGGCGAGGGCCCGGTGCACCAGCAGGTGGTCGACGTGCCAGCCCACCGCCAGCGGCGCCAGCAGGAGGTCCCACGAGCACCCGGCGAGGGCGGCCTGCAGGCGGTCGCGCAGCGCCGGCAGCCAGGCCTCGTCGGCAGCCACCGGAGGGCGGAAGACATTGCCGATCGCCCGGTATTCCGGCCGCCGGCAGGAGGCGTCGAGCTCGTCCAGGCAGACCGACGCGAAGCCGAGGGCGGCGGCGGCGCGGCGCTCCTCCTCCTGGCGCATCGCCCCCAGCACCACGCCATGGCGGCGGACCTCGCCGCTGAAGCGGCTGAACACGTTGAGCACCAGCACCGGGCCGCGGGCGCGGGCGGCGGCGATGGCGCCGGCGCACGAGAACACCGCGTCGTCGAGGTGGGGCGAGACCACCACCAGGGCGTAATGGCCGGCGGCGGGCGGCTCAGCCGGCATGGCGCAGCGCGGCGCCGGCCGCCACCGACCGGTAGAGCGATTCGATGGCGTCCAGCACCGGCTGCTCGCGGTAGATCGCGGCGCGGGCGCGGCCGGCCACCCCCATGCGCTGGCGCAGGTCGGCGTCCTCCGCCAGGGTCGCCAGGCGGGCGGCGAGGTCGGCGGGATCATCGGCGTCGACCACGTAGCCGCTCACCCCGTGCTCGACCAGCTCGCGCGCGCACACGATGCGGTCGGTGACCACCAGCGGGCGCGCGAACCACATCGCCTCGATCGCCACCAGGCTGAGCATCTCCAGCTTCGAGGGCAGCACGAACACGTCGCAGGACTGGTAGAGGCGGGCCAGCGCCTCGCCGCCCAGGTGGCCGAGGAACTCGACCGCGCCGGCCGGGGCCAGCTCGCGCGCCTGGCGTTCGAGCCCGGCGCGCAGGGGCCCCTCGCCGGCCAGGCGCAGGCGCGCCCCGGGATGGCTGCGCAGCAGGCGGGCGAAGGCCGCGAGCAGCAGGGGCAGGTTCTTCTCGGGCGCCAGCCGCCCGGCGTAGAGCACGGTGAAGCCGGCCGGACGCACCGCCGGGGCGGCGGCCTGCAGGCGCTCCAGCGGCACCGGGTTGGGGATGTGGTGGATGGGGCTGACGATGCCCTTGCCGGGCAGGCGCGCAGCCATGGCCTGCGACACCGTCACCACCGCCGCGCAGCGGTTGCAGGCGCTGGCGATGCCGCGGCGGAAGGTGCCGCGCAGCGGCCGCATGAACCAGGGCTGGGTCAGCACCTCGTCGCTGAAATGGTAGGTCGCCAGCTGGGGGATGCCGCCGGCCGCCGCCACCGCCCCGGCGCGCTGCATGAGCAGGCCGAAGTAGTGGTGGTGGACCAGGTCGGGGGCCTCGCCGGCGATCAGCCGGGCGATGGTGCCGCTGGTGGGCATGGCCTGGTAGAAGCCCATCATCTTCACCGTCCAACAGCGGTAGAGGCGCACTCCCTCCCACTCCTCGACCTCGTCCTGGCCGGGCCGGGCCGGCGCGAGGTCAGCACCGACACCCGGTGCCCGCGCGCCACCAGGGCGCGGCTGATCTGCTGCACATGCACCCCCACCCCGGTCATGGCCGGCAACAGGTCGTCGGTGGTCATGCAGATCGACAGCGGTGCCTCGGCCATGGCGTCCCCCTCGTTGCCGGGATGACGCTGGGGGGCGGCAGGACCGGCAACCGCCGGCGGTCAGCCCAATGGCGGAAAGCCAAGGCTGCTCGAGTGCCGAGGACGGCTCTTGTGGAGCGTCGACGCCCACGTCGACGCCGCACTGACGGTGCCATGGTCCCAGATCGGCGGACAAGAGCCTCCGTCGACGTGGGCGTCGACGCTCCCAGTGCGGCCGTCCGCCATTCCCCCGCCTTGGTTACGCCTTTGCGCTCAACCCCGGCCGGCAGGCGGCGGACGGATCCAGATCGAGAGCGGCAGGCGCGCGGCGCCACGGCCGGCGACATCGGTCGCGACCAGGACCAGGCGGCGATGGGTCGATATGGGCTCGTCGTCGGGCACCTGCCAACGCACCCCCACCTGGCGGGGCCCGCTGCGCACCAGGGTCAGGCCGGGCGGCGCGGCGCCGGCGATGGCGAAGTCGAGCACCGCGTCGGCGCCCAGTTCGCCGGCCTCCCAGGGCAGCTCGAATGCCAGCAGGTGGCCGGGATAGGCCTCGCGCGGCGGGTCGCCGGCCGGATGCGGACGGGGCGAGCCCACGCCGCTCACCAGGACCGGCACCTCGGCCTCGGTGGCCAGGTGGCCGTCGTCCACGCGCACCCGCAGCCGGCGCTGCCCGGTGACGCCCTGGGCGGCGGTGAGCAGGAAGGAGCCCCCTCCCAACGAACTGGCGGTCAGGCCGGGATCGGCGGCGACCACCGACCAGGCCAGCTGGGGCGAATCCGGGTCGCTGGCGGACAGGGCGATGGCGACCGGCACGCCCACCGGGATGGCGGCCCGGGCCGGGGCGACGACCGGCGGGTCGTCGATGGCGCGCACCGCGAAGCAGGCCGCGGCCGGGGGGACGGGGGTGCCCCGCCCGTCCTCGATGGTCACGGTGGCGCTGCGCCAGTGGCTGCCGGGATCGTCGCCGCGATGCTCGAAGGCGAGGGCGCGCACCAGGGTGCGCAGCTGCACCGCGGCCAGGCCGTCGGCGCTGATGGCGACCGTGAGGCCGCCGTCGGCGCCGGATGCCCAGGTGCCGACCGGCTGGCCGTCGACCAGGACGGTGCTACCGGCGAGTCCGGTCTGGCCGCTGCCCAGCCCCTGGTCCAGCAGCAGCACGCGGTCGCCGCTGCGCCAGCCGCCCCCGGGCGCGCACAGCAGCCGCGCCCCCGCCGCCGCCGGCTGGGGGAGGGTGAGGGTGGCGCCGGCGGCGATCGCCAGCGGAGCGTCGCCCTCGAACCAGGGGTCGGCGGCGACCGCGATGCGCAGTTCACCAGGCGGGAAGCGAGGGACCCCGACGTAGAGCGGCAGCCAATGCCCGGCTGGGCCGGGATCGCTGACCCCGTCGGCGATGGCGACGGCGAAGCCGTCGAGGCGGTTGACCACCCCGTCGGCGGGCTGGTAGGAGACCAGGCGGTCGCTGAGTTCCTCCTGGGTGAAGGTGTCGCCGACCGCCAGCGGGCGGCGGGTGCCGGCGGGCAGTTCGTAGAGCGAGAGCACGCCCAGCGCCGGCAGGGAACGCACGGTGCAGGTCACCGGGCCGCCTTCGGGGTCGCGGGCGAACAGCGCGAAGTCCGAGAGCGGGTAGGTCCAACCGGGATTCAAGTCGGTGAAATCCATGCGCACGATCACCGGAGGTGCGTCGCTGGCCACCAGCGGCAGATCCACCACCGCGGTGGTGACGCCCATCGGCACGCCGTCGTCGATGGCGGTGACCAGGATGCGGCCGGAGGTCGCCGGCACGCTCGCCCCGGCCAGGCGCACCCGCACCCGGGCGGTGGAGGACCCCGGCTCGCGCTCGATGCCATCGACCACCAGCAGGGTGCTGTCGAGGGGATGGGCCACCACCGTCACGCTCTGGACCGCCTCCTCGCCGGGGCCCGGACCCAGGCCGCTGATGGCAATCTCGACCACCTGACGGCCGAGCAGGGAATCGAGGGCGGGTCCGGCATAGGCCGCGACCAGGGTCGGCGGCCGGTTGGGCTCGGCCGCGGGCAGCGCCCCGGCCAGGATCAGCCATCCCAGCGCGACCCGGACGGCGGCGAGCGCGACGGGGGGGACGGGCATGGCGGCGATCATGGCCGCCGCGCGGAGGCGCGGAAGCGCCGGCGGACGCCGCTCATCCGGCGGCGCACAGGGCTCCGCGCCGCGCCTCGACCACTGCGCCATAGAGCGCTTCCAGGCGGTCGAGCACCGGCCCTTCGCGGTGGGCGGCGGCATGGCTGCGGCCGGCGGCGCCCAGGCGCGCGCGCAGGGCGGGATCGTCGGCCAGCTCGAGCAGGCGGGCGGCGAGGTCGGCGGGGTCGTGGGGGTCGACGATGAAGCCGTTGACCCCGGGGTCGACCAGTTCGCGCGCACTGGCGATGGCGCCGGTGATAACCACCGGGCGGCCGAACCACATCGCCTCGATCGCCACCAGCCCGAAGGTCTCGCGCAGCGATGGCAGCACGAAGGCGTCGCAGGCGAGGTAGCGCCGCGCCAGCTCCTCGCCGCCGAGCTGGCCGAGCAGCTCGACCCGGCCGGCGAGGGCGCCGGCGCCGGCGCGGCGGGCGATCTCGCCGCGCAGGGGACCGTCCCCGGCGATCCACAGGCGGGCGTCCGGTCGCACCGGCGCCAGGCGGGCGAAGGCGTCGAGCAGCAGCGGCAGGTTCTTCTCGGGCGCCAGGCGGCCGGCGTAGAGCACGGTGAAGCCGGGACCGCGCACCGCCGGCACCGGGCGGGGCAGGGACTCAAGCGGGATGGGGATGGGCATCTGGTGCACCCGCTGCGACACCCCGCGCTCGGCCATCACCGCGGCCATGCCGCGCGACACCGCCACCACCGCGTCGCAGCGGTTGCAGGCGGCGGCGATGCGCCGGCGCATCACCCCGCGCAGCGGACGCATCGCCAGCGGCTGGGCCAGCCAGTCCTCGTTGAAGTGGTAGGTGACCACCTGGGGCAGGCCGCGCCGCCCGGCCTCGCGCTGGGCGCGGTCCATCAGCAGGCTGAAGTAGTGGTGGTGGACGACGTCGGGCCGCTCGCGGTCGAGCAGCCGGCCGATGGTCGCGCAGGTCGGCAGCGCCTGGTAGAAGCCCAGCACCTTGACCGTCCAGCAGCGGTGCAGGCGCACGCCCTGCCACATCTCCTGCTCGGGCTCGCCGGCCCGGCGCGAGGTCAGCACCGACACCCGGTGCCCGCGCGCGGCCAGGGCGCGCGCGACCTGCTGCACATGGGTGCCGGCGCCGGTCATCGCCGGCAGCAGGTCGTCGCTGGTCATGCAGATCGACAGGGGTCCGGGATCCATGATTCCCTCCGTACGACGGTGGTGCCGTCGAGCGGCTGACGCTGCGCCGGGGCCGGACCGGCAATCGGCCGTGGCCCTGCCGGTCCGGCCGCCACCCTGCGTCAGGATGGGCAGGTGGATGACGCCGGACAGGCCCCCGTCGAGGAGCACGCCGTGAAGCGCGCGCGCTGGCGGGGCGTCGTCGCCGCCGTCCTGCTCGCCGGGCTGGCGGGCGCCGCCGAGGAGCCGCTGTGCGACTGGCGCCTGGTGGCCGGCACCCGCCCCACCGCGTTCTCCTACACCTGGCAGAATGGCGCCACCAGCCGCTCCGGCGACGACGCCTTCCGCCGCGCCACCATGGTCGGCAGCGGCCTGCGCTGGGGCCTGGGCGCCGCCGGCTCGCCGCACAAGCTCGCCCTCGGCCTGGCGATCGAGCGCCACGCCGAGGAGCTCGACGGCGGCAGCGCGGTGATCTGGGCCGGCCGCCTGGAATGCGGCTGGGCCTATGCCCCGGCGCCGCGCTGGCAGACCTACCTGGGGGTCGGCGCGGCCGGCGGCCTCGGCACCCTCGAGCTGCCCGGCGCCGCCACCGGCGACGCCCGCCTGCGCGGCCGCCAGCTGGAAGCCGGGGCCGAGGCCGAGCTGCGCTGGCGGCCGTGGGCATCCTGGGGGGTGGGGCTGGGCGCGGGCTGGCTGCTCGGGCGCGACCGCTACCAGGGCGACGGGGTGCTGGAGCTGCGCCGCAGCGGCCCCGCCGTGAGCCTGTCGCTGGCGTGGATCATCGATCCGCTGCCGGCGCGCATCGACTGACATGGCCGCCCGCGACCCCCTGGCCGAGGCCATGGCGCTGATGAGCGCCGAACCGGCACCCGCCCCGGCGCTGGCCCCGGCCGCGGATCCGCCGGCACCGCCGCCGGCGGCGGGCGCCGCCGCCGTGCTCACCCCCGACGGCGTGCACGGCGAGCTGTCGGGGCGCAGCTGGGCCGGCTTCGCGGTCGGCGACCTGCTCGGCAGCGGCGGCATGGGCGAGGTCTACCGCGCCTGGCAGGGCTCGGTCGGCCGCGCGGTGGCGCTCAAGGTGCTGCATGCGCGCAGCCACGATCCGGTGCAGCGCCAGCGCTTCATCGCCGAGGCGCGCGCCGCCGGCCGGGTGCGCTCGCCGCAGGTGGTGGCGGTGTACGACAGCGGCGAGCAGGACGGACGCCTGTGGCTGGCGCTGGAGGTGGTCGACGGCCCCACCCTGGCCGAGGAGCTGGGGCGCCGCCGCACGGCCGGCGGCGGCTTCACCCCCGCCGAGACCCTGCGCCTGATGCTGCAGGCCGCCAGCGGCCTGGCGGCGGTGCACCGCGCGCGCATGGTCCACCGCGACCTCAAGCCCGGCAACCTGCTGCTCGACCGCGACGGCGGCCTGCACCTGGGCGACTTCGGGCTGGTGCGCCTGCTCGACGAGCGCTCGCTCACCCTCACCGGCACGGTGGTGGGCACCCCGCAGTACATGGCCCCGGAGCAGGGCCGCGGCCACGCCCCGAGCGCACGCGCCGACATCTACAGCCTGGGCGCGGTGATGTACGAGCTGCTGACCCTGCGCCCGCCCTTCAGCGGGACCAGCGCCGACCAGCTCATCTCGCAGCACAACTTCACCGAGCCGGAACCCCCCGGCGCCCTCGCCCCCGGCACCCCGCCCGAACTTGAGGCGGTGTGCCTAACCTGCCTGCAGAAGGACCCGGCACGGCGCTTCGCCGACGGCACCAGCCTGGCCGACGACCTTGCGCGCATCCATGCCGGCATCGCCCCGGTGTCGACGGTGCGCGCCCACGGCCGCATCCTCACCGGCGCCGACGAGGCGGTGCGGCGGCTGGCCGGGCGGCGGCGCCAGTACCTGCTGGCGAGCGCGCTGCTGGCGCTGCTCGGCCTCGGCCTCGCCGGCGGCTGGTGGTGGTGGGACCAGCGCAAGGTGGCGGTGGCGACCCTGCGCGACCGCCTGGCGCCGCTGCTGCAGCCCGCCGCCGCCCCGCCCACCGCCGGCGATGACCTGGATCGCCTGCAGACCCTGGCCGGTCCCGGCGACCCGCTGGTGGCGAGCGGGCGGGCCAAGCTGGCGGCGGTGGAAGCGGCGGCGGCGCGTCTGACGGCCCTGGAAGGCCGCCCCGAGCCCGACCCGGCGGCGGCGGGCGCCGCCCTCGCCGCGCTGGAGGCGCTGGTGGGCCCC
>JAKLKR010000201.1 GCA_023150565.1 Planctomycetota bacterium | reverse complement strand
TTCCCCTGGCAGGGGGTGCCGGAGCCGAGCTATGGCCGGCGGGTGCCGCTGGCGCCCGGCGACCGGCGCTTCCGCGGCGGCGCGCTCAGCGACCACCCGCACATCTTCGACCTCATCCGCTGGCTGACCGGCAGCGACATCGGCTTCGTCTACGCCGAGGCCGCGCCCAACATCCGCCCCGAGATCCAGGTCGAGGACATGCTGCTGGTGAACGGCAAGATGGCCGACGGCACCATCTTCCTGCTCGACCCCTCGTGGTCGCGCAAGGAGGAGAAGCTGCTGGTGCCCGGTCCGGGCTGGGAGGTCTTCCCCAAGCGCATGGAGGTCAACCTCACCATCAGCGGCGACGCCGGGGTGCTGGTGGCCGACTGCTTCGGCCCCAACGTCTATCACAACGGCGGGCCCAACGACCGCTACACCGTCCAGTACACCTACTTCGACGAGTGGATCGGGCTGATGGACGAGTTCCACGCCTGCGTGCGCGAGCGCCGCCGCCCGAGCATCGACCTGCGCTGGCACCGCCAGACAATCGCGGCGATGAATGCCTGCTACGAGGCGATCAGCGCCGGGGCGGCGCAGGACGTGGCGGCGTAGCCCCGCTCCAGCGCGCTGCCCGCCAGGCCGCCTGGCGGGCAGCGTCGAGGAAGGTCCAGGCCAGGATGCGGCTGCGCTTCTGGCCCTGGGTCATGTCGATGACGCGGTGCTCGGCCACCTTGGAGCCGCTCAGCCGGGCCTTGAGCGCCGGCAGGTGGGCGGCCTGGGCCACCAGCGCGGTGAACCACAGGCAGCGGGTCTGCACCTGCACGCTCTCGGTGATCATGCGGGCGATGAAGCCGACCTCGCCGCCGGGGCACCACAGCTCGGCGGCCTGGCCGCCGAAGTTGCGCGCACCGCCCGGGCCGGCCGGGGCCTTGCCGAGGTTGCGCCACTTGCGTTCGGTGCCCTCCTGGGCCTCGGCGGCGGAGGCGTGGAAGGGCGGGTTGCACAGCACCAGGTCGAAGTTCTCGCCCGCCTGCCACAGGCCGGCGAAGATCTGCGCCGGCTGCGCCTGCAGGCGCACCTCGATGGCGGCGCCCAGGGCGGCGTTGGCCTGGAGGATGCGTTTGGCGGCGGCGACCGCCTCCGGGCTGATGTCGGAGGCGAGGAAGCGCCAGCCGTATTCGTGGCGGCCGATGAGCGGATAGATGCAGCTCGCCCCGGTGCCGATGTCGCACACGCGCACGCCGGTGTCGCGCGGGATGGTGCCGCCGTTGCAGGTGGCGAGCAGGTCGGCGCAGTGGTGCAGGTAGTCGGCGCGCCCGGGGATGGCCGGGCAGAGATGGCCTGCGGGCAGCTGCCAGCCGCGCACGCCATAGGTGTGTTCCAGCAGCGCGTGGTTGAGCTCCTGCACCGCCTGCGGATTGGCGAAGTCGATGGATTCATCGCCGTACGGGGTGCGGATCAGGAAGGCCGCCAGCGCCGGATGGGTCTGCACCAGGGCGGCGAGGTCATAGCGTCCGTGGTGGCGGCTGCGCGGGTGGAGCTCGGCGCGTTCCGGCCTGGGTCTGGCGCCCGCGGGGCGGGTCTGGGCGGTGGACGGGCGACGGGGAGGGCGGGGAGCGGTCATTGGTTAGAGCGGGACCCAGGTGTGGCGGGGATCGAGGTTGCCGGCCAGCGCCCGGGTCAGGCCGGGGCCGTGTTCCCACACCGCCTGGAGCAGGCACATCACCCGCTCCTGGGGCTTGCCGCAGGGACGCAGCCAGTCGCGCAGCAGGGCCGGGGTCGGGCGCGGCAGGGTGTCGCGCGCCAGGCCGGCGGCAAGGCGGTCGCGCTCGCGGCGCAGGCGGGCGAGATTGCCGCTGCGGCGGGGATGGCTGGCGGCGAGGCGCTCCAGCACCAGGTCCAGCTCGGCCAGCGCGGGATCGCCTGCCGGGGCCGACCAGCGCCCTTCCGCCACCGCCGCCGGCTCCAGCCCGGCGGCCTGGCAGGCGCGCACCAGCCAGCCCGGCAGCAGGGTGCGCGACAGGCGGGGGATGTGCAGCGGCTCAGGCGCGCCAAGGGCGGCATAGAGCGGCGGGATGGCGGCGTGGTAGGCGCGCTCGCCCGGCCCCAGCACCGCGCAGGCGGCGGGCAGGGCGATCTGCTGCAGCACCGGGCGCAGCGCCGCTCCGGGGCTGAGCAGGCCGGGGTCGCGCCGGGTCAGGTCCAGGGCTTCGGCGGGGGCGAGCGCACGACGCCCGGCCGGAGAGTCGGCGAACACCGGCGCCTGGGCGAGCTCCCCGAGCGGGTCGCTGCCGCCGGCGATTAGTTCGGCGCGGCGGGCGGCGAGCGCCTCCGCCGGCCAGGAGGCGATCGCCTGAGCCATCGCCTGGCCCCACAGCGGGCGCAGCCGCCAGGCCTCGACCGCGTCCAGCCCCGGCACCAGGGCGGTGATCAGCCGGCAATGCCAGGCGCCCAGCCCTTCGTCCGGCAGGGGGGCGTGGTCGGCGATCCAGGCCGCGCCCAGGCCGGGGCCGAGGCGCTGCCGGCACCAGGCGTGGAAGCCGGGCCACCAGCGCAGCGCGGGACGATGGCGCAGCGCCGCCCGGCCCGCTCCGAGGTCGCCGCGGAACCGCGCCAGACGGGCATCGCGCAGCACCAGGTCGGCATGGCCCGCCTCGTCCAGGTCGTGGTCGTCGCTGGCGCACCAGAACAGCGCACCGGCAGGGATCCCGGCCTGGCGCAGGGCGGCGGCCAAGCTGGCGGCATGCACCGCCTTGAACAGGGTGTAGAGCGGCCCGCCGCCCACCGCCGGCTGCTGGCCGGTGACCACCAGCACCCCGCCCGAGCGCACCGCCTCGGCGGCCTGGCCGGGGGCGAGCAGGCCGGCAAGCCCGGCGCGGTCGCCCCGCCAGCGTGCGGCGAAGGCCCGGCACCAGTCGAGCGGGAGGGGCGGGGTCACCGCGGGGATGATGGCGCCAGCCGCGCGGTGGCCACTACCAGTCGGTGGCCAGGGCGAAGGCGGCGCGCGCCTCGCGCGGCGCCTCCTCGCCGTCGTAGATCACCGTCTCGCTGGCGACCATGCCGCTGACGTCAATGCGTACCGCCCACAGGTTGAGGCCGATGCCGGCGTGGTACATCAGGCCGACATCCGTCTCCTTGAGGTTCTGCGACACGCCTCCGCGCAGGGCCAGGAAGCGGAAGGCGTCCCATTCCAGGCCGCCACGCACGTACTGGGTCTCGTAGCCGCTACGGGTGGTCTCCTGCTCGATCAGGTCGATGTCGCCGGACAGGGTCAGGGTTGGGTGAGGGATGAAGGCCAGCCCGGCGGTGCAGGTGGGCTCGAGGGTCTGGTCATCGAACTTGACCCCATAGACGGTGGGGCCCTTGAAGGTCGGCGAGGTGAGGTTGCGGCCGATGACGCCGACCTGCAGCCACTTCATGCGCGCCATGATGCCGATGTCGATGGTGCCGGTGACGGTCTGCTGGTACTGGTCGCGGGCGTCCTTGAGGATGTCCTCGTAGTCGCGGTTGTCGCGGCAGTTTGCCGGTGGCGCCCACCGAGATGTAGTCGTTGAAGGCGTAGCCGTAGGAGACCGCGGCCTCGCCCACCGCCAGGCCCGAGACCGAGATCATGGTGTAGTTGCTGGCGATCGGTGCGCCGATCATGAAGGCGTTGAGCACACCCGGGTTCCAGTAGGTGCCGTTGCCCACCAGGGTGGCGTACACATCGTTGGCAGTGTCGGGGGCCAGCCCGGTGAGCAGCGACTGCTGGTCGAGGATCTGGGCCGCAAGCTGCGAACTGGCGGCGCTCGAATACTGCTGCAGGGTGCCGACGATGGCCTGGTACTGGGCGGCGGAGAAGTAGCGCGGCTGGTAGTTGGCCACCGCCGGCGACAGCCCGGCGTTGGCGGTGATGATGCGATCGGCCAGGGTCAGCACGCTGTTGCCGTTGAGCCCGAGGTTGCGCAGGTCGATGTTGTCGGCCCAGGCGGTGGCCTCGCCGTAGCCGCGCACGCCGATGCCGAAGCTGCCGATGCGCATGCCCAGGCCGCTGTTGAAGTCGGTGGTGACGTTGTCGCGCCCCGGCTGCAGGCGACCGACCGCGCTCGCCACCCGGATCACGTCCTGCACCGCCAGGGGATTGGCGGTGGTGCCCAGGGTTTTCAGGCGGTTGACGTCGATGTCCGAGAACTGGTCTGCGTAGGTGACCAGGTCGCCGCCCACCCGTCCGCCGATGGTGAGGTCCAGGCCGAGGCCGAAGCTCTTGCGGCGCAGGTCCTGGTTGTCGGCGGGGGCGCGCTCCTTGTCCTTGCCGGCCTTGCCGAAGAAGCCGTACAGGCCGGGGTTGTAGTACTGCACCACATAGTCGTCGGCGCAGGCGGTGCCGACCCCGCCCATGCCCATGGCGCGCGGGCCGACGATCGGGGATTCCATCGCCATGGCGCCGCCGCTGCAGGCGATCAGCGCGAGGGTGGTCGAAAGGCGGAGGGTGTGCATGCTCATGGGGGTATCCGGAGGATGGGTGTGTGTACCCCATGATCCCCCTGGTCGTCAAGCGGGTTGAGCGCAGCGGCCGATGGCGAACATGGATGCATGGACACAGCTTTCACGGTGCTGGTGGTGGACGACGACGCGGCGGTGTGCTGGGCGCTGGAGCAGGCGCTGGCCTCGGCCGGCTACCGCGTGCAGGTGGCCGCCGATGCCGCCATCGCCCGCCGCCTGCTGCGCCGGGCGCCGCCCGACCTGGTGATCACCGACGTGCGCATGCCGGGCGAGTCCGGCCTCGACCTGCTGGCCTGGATCCGCGCCGAGCTGGCGGGCCTGCCGGTGGTGGTGTCGACCGCCCACGGCACCATCGAGACGGCGGTGCAGGCGGTGGCGCGCGGCGCCTTCGACTACCTGCCCAAGCCGCTCGATCTCGACCGCACCCTGGCGGTGGTGGCGCGCGCGCTGGGCGAGCAGAGCCTGGCGGCGGCGGCGCGCCCGGGCGGGCCGGAACCGCAGGAGACCATGGTCGGCACCTCGGCGGCGATGCAGGAGGTGTTCCGGCGCGTGGCCTCGGCCGCCGGCACCGACCTCGGAGTGCTGATCACCGGCCCGGCCGGCAGCGGCAAGGAGCTGGTGGCGCGCGCCCTGCACCGCTTCTCGGCCAGCGCGCGCGCGGCCGGGCCGTTCGTGGTGGTGGGCTGCGGCGCCCTGCCCGAGGCCCAGGCCGAGAGCGAACTGTTCGGCGACGGCGAGCGCCGCGGGCTGATCGCCTCGGCCGAGGGCGGCACCCTGTTCCTCGACGAGGTCTCGGAGCTGCCGCGCGCGGCCCAGGGCCGGCTGCTCGGCCTGCTCGGCGAAGGCGGGGGCGATGGCCGCGCCGCCGCGGTACGGGTGGTGGCCGCCACCGGGCGCGACCTGCAGCGCCTGGCCGCCTCGGGCGCCTTCCGCGAGGACCTCGCCTGGCGGCTCAAGGTGGTGACCATCCCCATCCCGCCGCTGGCCGAGCGCCTCGACGACCTGCCCGCGCTGGTGCGCCACCTGCTGGCGCGCATCGCCCGCCGGCTGGGGCGCGCCCTGTCGCTCACCGACGATGCCATGGCCCGCCTGCGCCGGCATTCCTGGCCGGGCAACGTGCGCGAGCTGAAGCACGTGCTGGAGGAGGCGGCGGTGCTCGCCGGTGGCGGCGTGGTCGGGGCCGAGCACCTCGGCCTGCCGCCGGCGGAGGGCGCGGCGCCCGCCCCCGGCCAGCTGCGCGCCCTGCTCCAGGCCGAGGCCGGCCGGCTGTGCGCCAGCGAGCCCGGCCAGGTGCACCGGCGCCTGGTCGACCTGGGCGAGACCGCGGCGGTCAGCGCCGCCCTCGCCCACACCGGCGGCAACCAGCTGCGCGCCGCCGAGCTGCTGGGCATCAACCGCACCACCCTCAAGAAGCGCATGGACGAGCTCGGCATCAGCGCTGACGGACGGTGAAATACAAAGCCCCCCGCCGGTCACCGGCGGGGGGCTTGGCATTCCATCAGGAGGGAACGATCAGCGCCGGCCGTTGGCCAGCTTGACCGCGTTCTCGCCGCCGGCGCAGCGGTAGAGCATCGCCTCGGGACGGTCGACCCCTTCGGTGAAGGCCGGCTGGGTCTCGAAGCGGAAGTTGAGGATGCCGGTGTAGTCGCTGAAGTACTGCCAGCGGCGGCGCGGCAGGTTCTGAACCATGTGGATGTGGTTGGCCGGGCAGCCGTACTTGGCCAGGCTGGCGGGCACCTGCTTGTAGGCCAGGAAGGTGTGCGGCCAGCTGTAGGACGAGGCGTGGCAGAACGATTCGGTGATCGGGGCCGGCAGGGCCACCGATTCGGCCTCGGCCTGGATCATGGTGTAGGTGCCGGTGAGGTCGCTGTAGGCCAGCCGGCCGGCCTGGCACTGGATGCCGGCGGGCGAGACGTAGCCGACCGAGAAGCCGCCGCCGGGGAAGTAGTGCTTGAACACCTCGAACAGGTAGGAGTCGCTGGCCCAGTCGAGCGAGCCCGACCCGCTGTTGTCCATGTCGATGCAGCCGCGCTGCATGTAGGGGCTGTTGGGGTCGAGCTTGATGCCCAGCTCATCGGCCTTGCGCTGGATCTCCCACGGCTCGTAGACCTTGCGGAAGTCGGCGAACAGCACCGGCTCGCCGCCGGTGAGGGCGGAGTAGCAGGTCATGGTGAGCAGGGCCTGGAAGTCGTTCTCGGTGGCGAAGGGGATGGCCGCCTTCTTGCCGGTGTGGTCGAAGGTGCTGTTGAACAGCGACTCGGCGATGTCGGCGCAGGCCATGGGGGTGCCGCGCAGGTCCGAGCCCCAGGCCAGCTGGCTGGTCCAGCCGCCGCCGATGGCGTTGCACGAGCGCATGTAGTCGCGCACGCACAGGTACATCTTCAGCTCCTGGTCGAGCGAGGCGAGCTGCTTGGCGTCGAGCGCCTTGGCGGGGTGCTTGGCGGTCTGGGTGTAGATCGCGGCCTTGTCCTTGCACAGGTTCTCGACGTTGCCGTAGATCTTGCCCTTCCACTGCTTGTTCAGCACCCAGTTGCGCAGCTCCTTGAACTCCGCCTTGTCGTAGCCCTTGTCGGCGAGGAGCATGTCGGCGAACAGCTTCATCGATTCGCGGGTGCTCTCGAGGCCGAGCACGCGGCGGGCGGCGTGGACGTTGTTGTAGGCGGTCTCCATCTGCATCGAGTCGGTGTCGGCGCACATCACCCGCTTGCCCCTGAGCCAGGCGGCGGCGGTCATCGCCCACACCAGGTCGATGATCTCGCCCTTCGACTTGTCGTCGAATTCGGGATCCATGCCCACTTCGGGCATGTTGCCGATGATGGCGTGGCACAGGCGGCCGGTCTGGGAATAGGCGCCCACCACCGCGTCGACCCCGACCACGCCCGGCTTGGGGGCGTTGTTGCCGGCGATGCAGCAGATCGGGGCGGAAGGGAAGTGCGCGGTCAGGGCCATGGCCGAGCGGCCGGGGTAGAACCACGAGTCCGGCACCATGGCGATCACCGACACCCCGGCCTTGCGGAACTCGTAGGCGGTGGCGTCGGCGTCGGCCTCGCGCTGCACCGGCTTGTCGGCCACGAAGATGCCCGGCTTCTCGCCCAGCGGCAGGCGGATCGCCTTGAGGATGCGGCCGGTCATGTTGGCGATGTTCTGGCCGCGTTCGCGGGCATCGTCGCTGATGCGCGGATCGCAGGGGGCGAACAGGCCGATCACCGGCGCGGAGGGAGAGGAGGGCTTCTGAATCCAGGCCATGGGGTAGGTCCTCGGGGGGTGGTCCCAGGGTGCCGAGCCTATCCATCCGGCGCAAGCACAGCCATGCCCGCAGGCGTGGCATTTGTATCCATTCCCGCTACCACCGGCCCATGCCCGCGCCCGAGGAAGCCCCCCCGCCCCCGCGTCTGCGCCGCCCTCCGGGGCGGCCCGAGAAGCCCTTCATCACCCCCGCCGGGGATGTGCACTGCCGCATCCTGTTCGCCGACGAGGTGACCATCGACCCGAGCTGGCGTGTGCGCTTCACCGACCCCTTCTGGCGGCTGTACGTCAACCGCGAGGACGGCGCCTGGGTCTCGGGCCAGGGCGGGGTGCAGCAGCTGCCGGCCGGACGCATGGTGCTGGTGCCGGCCTGGAGCCGCCTGCAGAGCGGCTGCCAGCGCGAGGTCCAGCACCGCTACGTCCATTTCGACCCCATGGGCCTGGGCGGCGACTGGGTGCGCGAGCACTGCGCCCGCCTGCTGGTGCTGCCGGCGGACGCGGTGCGCGAGACCGCCTTCGCGCGCCTGTTCGACCGCCTGGACGGCTCGCCGGTGTGGCGGCTGCGCCTGCAGGCGGTGGTGGCCGAGGCCCTGGCCGAGGGGATGGCGCTGCTCCCGGCCGAGGCCCTGGCGCGGCTGAGCGGCCGCCTGGGCCGGGTCGACCCGGTGGCCCCGGCGCTGAGCTACGTCGAGGAGCACCTGGCCGAGAACCTCGCCAGCGAACTGCTGGCCTCGCGCTGCCGGCTGAGCGTCGACCATTTCGCGCGCGTGTTCCGCGAGCGCGTCGGCCAGACCCCGGCGCGCTACGTGCAGGAGCGGCGGGTGGTGGTGGCGGCCGAGCGCCTGCTCGCCACCGAGGACGACATTGGGGCCATCGCCGACGAATGCGGCTTCGCCAACCGCTTCCACTTCACCCGGGTGTTCACCCGCTGCATGGGCGCGCCGCCGGCGGCCTACCGGCGCGCCGGGCGCTGGTAGCGGGCAGGCACAGGGCGCCGTGGAGGGCGAAGGCCGGCACCTCCACCACCAGCTGGTCGCCGGAACGGCGGGTGCGCAGCCGGCGGCCCTCCGGCTCCCAGGTCACCGCCGGGGTGCGGGGCACGCGCAGGCGCACGGTGAACGGGCCGCAGAGCGGGATGTGGTCCCAGGCCATCAGGTTGCGGGCGTCGTGCGGGCCTTCCAGGCTGGTCAGATGGATGCGCAGCCCGCCATCCTGGCGCATGCTGGCGACCTCGACCCGCCCTGGACCCGCGACCTCGACCAGCGGTGCGGGGTCGAGGTGGCGCAGCCAGCCGGCCACCAGGGCGGCGGTGACGCTGGAGCCGCGTTCGAGGTAGGAGCGCCCCAGCTCGCAGGCCACCGCCACCACCCGCCCGCGGCCCACGCGCAGCGCCACCGCCCCGGGCCAGCGCTCGCTGCCGGGGTCGTTCCACTGGTGCAGGGCGGTGAGCACGCGTGCGCCGCGGCCGGCCTTCCACGGCTGCCAGCGGCCGCGCTGGGCGGCGTAGGTGGCCCCGCCCGCGCCGTCGGGGGCGTGCAGGTAGCCGTTGGCGTCGGCCTGCTCCTCGCCGGCCGGGGCCAGCGGCAGGTCGAGCTGCAGCGCCGCCAGGGCCTGGGGACCGACCGCGAGCAGGCGGCCGCCGGCGCGCAGCCAGGCGAGCAGGAGCAGGCGCGTCTCCTCGGCCAGGTGGTGGCACTCCGGCAGCACCACCACCCGGGTACGCGCCAGCCGTCCGCCGAGCTGGTGGTCCATCAGGATCTCGGTGTGGCGGCGGGCGTCGAGGCACAGGCGCAGCACCCCTTCGCAGGACTGCATGCCGGCCCAGCCGCCCGGGAAGGGGGTCGGGCAGCGCCGGCGCCAGTCCTCGTGGCTGTACAGCACCGCCACGTCCGGCACCGACTCGGCGCGGTGGCACAGCGCCTGCCGCTCGCGGCAGAAGCGCCCCACCGCCGCCAGCGCCGGCAGGCGGTCGGTGGCGACCGCGCCGTCGGGCTGCTGCACGGTGTAGATCTGGAAGCCGCCGCCCAGGCTGATCACCAGCGCCGCCTCCTGGCAGAGCTGGAGCGCGCTCTTGTCGTGGCGCGGCCCACCGTCCATGTGGGTGCCGAAGCCCCAGGCCATGAGGTCCCAGGGCTTGCCCTGGTGCATCAGGAAGCGCGCCTGCAGGCGGGCCGAATGCGCGCTCTGCGCCGGCGAGAAGTCGCCCGAGATGAAGTCGACCGCGCTCGCCGGCGCCTCCGGCATGTGGGTGGAATAGGCCCAGTTGCTGGCGATCTCCAGCCCCGGGCAGGCGGTATGCACGGCGTCGACGTAGGCGGCCAGGTGGCGGCGGAAGCCGTCGCGGCAGTGGTCGATGAACTCCTGCCAGAAGGGCTCGCCGGGCTTGGTGGGCAGGATCTTGCGCCCGGTGGCCCTGGTCCACGCCGCCAGCGACCAGCGGCTCCAGTCCAGGGACACCGCCCAGCAGTCGCCGTCGACCCACACCGCGTCGACCCCGCGTTCGCGGCCGAGCTCGACCAGCTGCGGGATGAGCAGTTCGCGGGCATAGGGCCC
>JAKLKR010000200.1 GCA_023150565.1 Planctomycetota bacterium | reverse complement strand
CCGCCCTGCTCTCCGACGATCTGGTCCTGGCGGTCTACGAGGCGTCGGCGGCGAAGCGCGACATCATCGCGGCGATCCTCCGGGCGTAGTGTACGTCCTCTTCGTCTGCACGCTGAACAAGGCGCGGAGCATTGCCGCTGAGCGCCTTTACCGCCGGTGTCCCGGCATGCAGGTGCGTTCGGCGGGCACGTCCGAAAGGGCGGCCCATCAGGTCACCGAGAGTGACCTCGTCTGGGCGGACCGGGTCGTGGTCTTCGAGGCGGAGCATGATCGGTGGATCAGGGCGACGTTCACCGGCGACTTGCCGGATATCGTCGACGTGGGCATACCGGACGACTTCGCCGCCGCCGACTCTGCATTGAGAGCCGAGTTGATTGAGGCGCTGTCTCCGGTGTTGGGTCCACCACAGGGAGCATGACCCTATGTGCGGGCGCTACGCCAACTCCGAGACGATCGCGGTGATGCGGGCCCACTTCGCCGCAGGCGGGCCCGACGTCGACTGGCAGCCCTCCTGGAATGTCTGCCCGACCAGACAGATCCCCGTCCTGCTGGGCGATGACTCCTCCCGGCGGATCGGGCTCATGCGCTGGGGCTGGAACCCCGAGGCGCTGAACGGCCGGCTGCTGATCAACTGCCGGGGCGAAGAAGCCCAGGACAAGCGTCTGTTCCAGGCTGCTCTGGCTCGCCGCCGCTGTATCGTGCCGGCCACCGGGTTCTACGAATGGCAGCCGGGGGCCGATAAGAAGGCTCGGCCCCAGCCCTTCGCCTTCATGCCGACCACGCCAGGTCTGTTCGGGATCGCTGGCCTGTGGGAGGCGGCAGGTGGTATTGGCTCCGTCATCCTCATGACCGTGCCGGCCAACGAGGTGGTGGCTCCGGTGCATGACCGTATGCCGCTGGTGATCCCTCTGGCGGAGATGGGGCGGTGGCTGACGGCTGGGGTCAGCGTGAGCGACCTGCTGGACCATGCACGGGCGATGGATTGGCGACGGTGGCCGATCAGCAGGGCGATCAGCGACGTGAAGAAGGAGGGCCCGGAGATCCTAAACCCTCTGACCCCTTAGTGTGGAATGGCTACCGCGCAGGCTGCGGCGAGCAGGCGCTGCCGGCGAATCTCGGGGCTGGAGAACGGCCCGGTCACGGTGACCGATCCGGCGGGCGAACCAGCCTCAGCCACCACCACCGTGGTCGTACCCGGCGCCACCGTTGCCCGCGGATCAATCGCCACCCGGAGTACACCCGGCGGCAGCGCGTCGAGTGCAGCACAGGTTGTCGCCTCGGCGATGACCAGGCAGGGCCGACCGGGATCCCGCTCCTGCTCGGCAGCGATCAGTCGTGCAATGGCCGCCGGAGCCGCCTGGGCGTTGCTGGCCCTGATGGCGATGGCGTCCGCGCCTTTGCCTGCCGCCAGCACAGCGTCGTAGAGTGCCGTTTCAGGTTTGCGTGACGGGTCCACCAGCACCACCACCGTGCGATCTACTCCCGTCAACGGAGTCACCCGCACCATGTGCAGGCCGGTGGCGGCATCTTCGCTGGTCTCGACGCGTCGATGGGCGGCGCGAATGCGCTCGGCAATGGCCACCGATGGGAGCGCGCGGATACCTTCAATCTGGGTCTCGGCGGTGGCCGCGATGCGTGCAGCTTCGATCTGCGCCGGCCAAGAGCGGGGCGGCGGCAAAACGCCACCATGGGCGGCACGGAGATCCGCCACCGCCCGCAGCCAGTCCACGGTCAGGGCGATCGACTCGGAGCTGTTCAGGTGCAGCCAGATCTGATTGTCGCGCGATTCCCAGCGTGGGTCGGTGGTCAGCATGGTCGACCAGCCCGAGGGGGCTTGCAGCCGGTGCCACGCCAGGGCCTGCTTGGCGCGGTTATCTCCAAACGTCATCACATGCAGCGTCGGCACGGCCGGAGCCACCGTCACCTCTGGTGCGCGGCCGGCGATAGGTGCGATGGCCTCGAACAACTCCGGCTTTGCCCGGGCTGCGTAATAGATCTGGGTCCCACCGCTGGAATGGCCGCACGCAAAGACCTTGCCGGGCGGCAGCCCCAGGCGTTTGCGGGCCTCCTCGACCGCGGCCATCACGACGTCCAGGGATCCACTCTCTGGGTCGATGGAATCCTTTGCCTCCGCCGGCAGCTTGCGGTCATCGAAGAATATGCCGACCACCGTGAAATGGCGGGCCATGGCCTCGAACACGCCATGGTCAGTGGCGAAGTGGTCCTCACACCAGTAGGGCGCGTAGTAGGCGATGTCCTTGGCCTCGGCGGTGGGCTTACCGGCCTCGTCCACTGGGTAGGCTACCTCCACGGTGACCGTGGTGTTGCCAGCGACCGTGGTGGTCAGGGTGAAGGACAGCCGGCCCGGTTCGGCGGCGAAGAGCTGAGCCAGGGCCAGAACGAGGATCAGGGCACGCAGGAGGTGAGGCATGGCCTATGACTACACCCGCGCGAGTCGTGGTCGAGAGCGAGCCTCCAGGGAAAGGATCCACCACGTCACTGCCCTGCCAACAGCCTGAACGTCACTCTCGCCAATTCCCTGGCCAAGAAGATCGACATCGACAGGCAGGTGCCCACCAAGGGGTAACAAGCGGTGGCCAAGGTGCTGGCGATGGTGTACCGGCTGAAAAAGGCGGGGTGACATTGGACGCCGTAGGGGATGGATTGGATGATGCGGATAAACAGAAGGGCCGTCGCCTGCCTCCCGGCCATACCGCCACGGTCCATTGCCCACGGCGGCGGCAACGCCACGCATGCAGCCACCCATGGACGACCAGCACGGGCAGCCACCATCCTCCATCGCCCGCACCGGCGAGGTCGCACGGTCGTTCCTGGTGCTGGGGTTGACTGCCTTCGGCGGGCCGGTCGCCCATCTTGCCCACTTCCGCCGCGAGCTGGTGGAACGCCGCCGCTGGATCAACGAGGATGCCTATGCCGAACTGGTGGCCTACTGCCAGTTCCTGCCGGGACCCACCAGCAGCCAGGTGGGCTTCCTGCTGGGCTGGCAGCGCGCCGGCCTGCCGGGGGCACTCGCCGCCTGGAGCGCCTTCACCCTGCCCTCCGCCGTGGCGCTGGCGACGGCCGCCATCGCCTTCGGCCATCTCGACCCGGGCGGTGCCTGGCTGGCAGGCATGAAGGCCGCTGTGCTGGCGGTGGTCGCCCAGGCCGTCCTCGGCATGTGCCGATCGCTCTGCCCCGATGCGCCGCGCACCTCCATCGCCGCCGGCGTGGCCATGGTCGCCCTGCTCGCCGCCAGACCGTGGATGTCCGTGCTCGCGCTGCTGCCGGCCGGGCTCGCCGGCATCCTCCTGCTGCGTGGCGTTGCGACGGATCCCGGCCCAGGCGCCGAGCAGGTGCCCTCGCGGACCCTGTCGCTGACTTGCCTGCTGCTGTTGGCCTTCGCCACCGCTCTGGCCCTACCAGGCATCACGCTTGTTCCCGAACCGTGGGGCGCGCTCTATGCCATCCCGTACCAGGCCGGTGCCCTGGTCTTCGGCGGCGGCCATGTGGTCCTGCCCCTGCTTCACGATCCACTGGTGCAGCGCGGGCTGGTGGGTGACCAGGCGTTCCTGGTCGGCTACGGAGCAGCGCAGGCCGTCCCCGGCCCGCTATTCACGCTGGCGGCGTGGACCGGGGCGCTGGTCGCCGGCATACCCGGAGCCTGCCTGGCCCTAGTGGCCATCTTCCTGCCGGGGCTGCTGCTGGCCCTGGGATGCCTGCGCTTCTACCGGGGATCCTTGACCTCTCCCCTGACGCGGCGGGCGGTGATGGGCCTGAATGCCGGCGTGGTCGGCCTGCTGGGGGCGGCGCTGTGGAACCCGATCGGCCAGGAGGCGATCACCGGCCCCGCCAGCATCGCCCTCGCCCTGCTGGCCTTCACCGCCCTGGAGGCGTGGCGTGTGCCGGCATGGGCCGTCGTCGCGGGTTGCTGTGCCCTGGCCAGTATTCACGCCGCGATGTTCTGAACCTTCTGCAATGCGCTGTCGTCAAGGCCTGGTGGCGACCGACGCAGCCCGTGGACTGACCCTGGTGGTGGTGGCCAAGGGCTACGACGAGGTCGCCCAGCGCATCAAGGCCATCGCCGCCGAGCACCACATCACCATGGTCGAGAACGTCACCCTCGCCCGCGCCCTGGCGAAAGAGGTCGACATCGGCAAACCGGTGCCCACCAAGTGGTACCAGGCGGTAGCCGAGGTGCTGGCGATGGTGTACCGGCTGAAGAAGGCGGGGTGAGGGCGGCAACCTACCCGGCCGGGTGATGGCCCGGACCGATCAGCCCGAGCACCACGGCGGCCAGGCCCGAGGCAACCACCACCGCGGCCGAGATCGCCGGGGCGTAGCGAGAGAGGGCTGAAAACCGCCCGCTCTTGCCGAGCTGATGCATGCCCGCGACCACAACCAGCCCGACGCCGACCAGCGCCAGCGCCAGCCCCAGGCTGAAACCGAAGACCAGCACCAGCCCGCTCACCGTGCTGCCGACCGAGAGGGCCAGGAGCATGACGCTGATAGACGCCGGACAGGGCACCAGCCCGCCGGCAGCGCCGAATACCACCACCTGCCACCAGGTCGGACGCAGACCCGTGCCGACGTAGGCCGGCATTTGGTCGGCGTGGGCCTTGGCGTGAGCGACATCATCGAGGTGGTCGTGCCCATGGCCCACTGGTTCGGTCACGGCGAAGGGCAGGCGCTCGCCATCGGCCAGTTCGATCACGGCGGAGAACTCGTGGGGTTCCTGGGGCGTTTCCGCGCTGACGAAACGGAGCGGTTGCGCCGCATCGGCCGCAAAAGACAGGCGCTCGGTCTTTCCGCCAGGCCGTGAGATCGCTGCCGTGACCGCGCCGGACGGGGCGGTGGCGAAAAGCAGGATCATGCGCTCGTTGGGGAACGCGCCGGTGATGCCGACCTCGCAGCGGTGCTGGGGACCGGATGCGACAACCGGGGCGGCAGCGTCATGGTGATGATGGACGTGGGCCCGCGGACGTAGGCGCCGCCACAGCATCCAGCTACCGAGCAGGATGACCACGACGCCACTGCCGATTTGCAGCCACCAGATCGCATCGCCAGCGAAGGCTTCCCGCCCGAGGTAGAGGGCCGTGACCGCGATGGCGATGACCACCAAACTGTGAGTCAACGCCGCCGCCAGGCCGAGCAGTACGGCGTCGGTCCAGCGGCCGTGGATGCCAACCAGGTAGGCAGCCGTCATGGTCTTGGCGTGCCCTGGCTCCAAGGCGTGGAGGGCGCCAAGGCCGACGGCGATCGGCAAGTAGGTCAGTGAAACGGCGGTGATGTCCATGGCCTCACCGCAGGTAGCTGTTGATGATGTCGATCACCTGTTCAGCGGCATCGCTCTGCTCGGGCGTCGCCTTGGCGTCGGCAGGAATGACGTGCTCGCGGATATGACCCGCCATGACTTCGGCCATCAGCGAGTTCAACGCCCCGCGCGCGGCTGCGATGGTCTGAAGAACCGCGGCGCAATCCGAGTGGTCGTGCTCCAAAAGCTTCGCCACAGCGGCGATCTGGCCCTGAATGCGGGTGACGCGGGCGAGGAGCTTGCGGCGGTCGTGCTGGGTGTGCGGCATGCCTTACCATACCCCCCTTGGGTATACGGGCAAGTGGCGGCGATCACGCCCCGCTGGGGATCTTGCCGACCATGCCGAAGTGATAGGGAGGCAGGACCAGTGGTTCGACGGTGATATCGAGGCCCGCCTGGATCAGCCAGCCCCGCAGCGTGTCTGGACGGGGCCGAATGGCGAGGTCGGGGCCGCGAGGGGTCGGCACATCGCTGCGCCAGTGAATGGCCGCAACCCGGCCACCCGGGCGCAAGGCGAGAACCGCGGTGCGGAGCAGCGCGCACGGGTCCTCGCAATGGAGCAGGTTGAACAACAGCACCACGGCCGCACTGCCGGGATCGACGCCGAATGAAGCCTCGGTCACATCCGCCACCCGCCCCAGCACATGCGTGAAACCGGCATCCCTGGCCTTGCGCACGGTCGTTTCGACCATCACCGGCTCGATGTCGACGGCGATGACCGGTTGGGCACTCCTGCGAGCCACCGCCAGGGTGAAGGTGCCATAGCCACAGCCAACATCGACCACCGGTCCATCAAAGTGCCGGAGGCCGAGCGCATCCAGGACCCCATCAGGGTCAAAAAACGATTCCCACCAGTCCTGGTCGGGCATGCCGCTGTCGCGCGTCTTCATGTGGCCTCCATAGCTCCGTTCAGTTCGAGAAGTAGGCCGGGGCGAGTCAAAATGACACGACGCGATCTGCGCCTGCGATCAGGTCGTACAGCGTCTGCATGGTTGACAGCGGGCAGACCTCGGACCCGTTCGAGTTCCTGATCTTCAAGCAGGTGCCGCATGCCTGGATGGATCCGCCCGCAGACAACAGCTTCTCCGCCTGACCGCGCGCATCGAAGCGGTCATCCGCGGCATGCTCGAAATCGACGCCTTTGCCGATGAGGAAAACACTTACGGCATCACCCTTCGCTCGGGCGAATGATGCCAGACGAAATGCATTGAAGGCCGTTTCTGGATCAGCGGCAGAGAGGGTGACGAGTAGTTTCATGGCTTCCTCGGGTTGGTTCGAGCTGCAGGGCCGGCACGAAAAGACGGCGATACACCAGACTCGGTGCGGATGCGCCGTTGAGCCCACTGCACGGGGCCGTCAGGCAGTCGTCGGGCCTGGAACCCACGCTTACGCAGCTCCTCGACCGCGGACGCCGCCAGGACGCAATAGGGACCCCGGCAGTAAGCCATGATCTCGGCCGTCCGAGGCAACTCGGCGATCCGTCGACGCAGTTCACCAACCGGTACCGAGATCGCTCCCGGCAGATGCCCGGCTGCGTACTCCTCCGCCGGACGGACGTCGATGACCACCACCTCACCGGCACTCACCCGGCGTTGCAGTTCACGGTGGTCGACGGGTTCCAGATCGGTAACTCCCAGGTGTGCCTGGGCCGCCTGGGGGACCTCGGCTAACTGGCACTCCGCCAGGGACTGCAGCGATCCAAGGAAGGCGAGTACGGCCGGTCCAGCCAACCGGTAGTGGACCTGGAGTCCCTGCTTGCGATTGGCGACCAGATGCGCCGCCAGCAACACGCGGAGGTGTTGGCTGGCGTTGGCCAGCGACATGCCGGATGCAGAGGCCAACGCCTCGACCGGGCGCTCGCCCTGGGCCAGAAGATCCAACAACAGCACGCGCTGCGAACTGGCCAATGCCTTGCCGAGGCGGGCGAACTGGGTGGCGATGTCTGGGATCATTCCACCAAGTATTCAACTGACTACTTGATTACAATGGGCGACGTACCGATCGTCCCGCAGCTGGGCGGCGACCGAGGTGCTGGCGATGGTGTACCGGCTGAAAATGGCGGGGCGAAAAGGGATCACGGGCAACGGAGGGACGGAGAGCCTGGCAACCAGGAGCGGAAATCATCTACCGCTCCTGGTTGTGGATGGATCAGCGGGCCGATGCAGGAAACAGGCAACGCGGCTTGTGGGCGCAGCCGCCCTTAGGCCCAGGATGGGGACATGTTTTTCTCTGCTCCCAAGATGCTGGCGGCTTGCCTTTGTCATCCGCGATGACGGCAACTGCCATAGGTTCCTGGGCCGATACAGAAGAAATCACCAGACACGCGAGCGCCAGCATCTGCGCAAGTCTACGATACCGCATGACATGCTCCTTGGTAAAATGGTGCTACGAACAAATCTCAATGCTTGTGGTCATGGGGAACCTGCTTGTTTCCGGTAGGAATGGGCAGTGACCCCTTGATCGACTGACCGTTCTCCGCCTCAATGGAGATCCACAGTTTGCTGTCATTCGGGATTGGATTGGGAACCAGGACGTGCGCGGAAAACTCACCCTTGGCATCCTTCTCTGCTTCGGCCTTGGCCCTCACCGACTCGCGGCCGGAATCGGTGCCGACCCAAACGCGGATCGCCTTAGGGGCCGGTTGAGCAGGGTTCAGTTGGAGTTCGACGTGCCACTCCTTACCGGCGGCGATGGTTCCTGATGCACTCACGGCGACCTTGTAGACGCTAATGTCAACCAAGCCAACAGCCTCGGTTTTGCCGTGGGCGTGGGCGTCACCGCCGGCATGGTTGTGCCCGGCATGATCGTCGGCGGCGTTGAGCGGTGCCGCGAGCGCCAGCAACGCAGTCAGCAACGCGGGGAAGATGGTGAAACGTGACATGGGATCTCCTTGGGGATAGGGGGTGAAGAGCATCGCCGCAGGGCGGGATGGCAGGAGTGAGGATCGCAACCGAATCATCGCGGGCCCGCCTGGGACGGGACCGAGCCGTCATCATCGAGCGCCGAGCCATGCGGCCGGTCGCCGTGGCCAAAGACCCAAGCGTAGGCAGCCGGGACCACCACCAGGTTGAGCGCGGTCGAACTGACCAGGCCGCCGAGGACGACGATGGCCAACGGGGCGAGGATCTCGGCCCCGGCCTGGCCGGTCATCAGCGCGAGCGGGATCAGGCCGATGGCGGCGCACAGCGCCGTCATCAGGATCGCCACTAGGCGTTCCTCGGAGCCGTGCATGATCGCCTGCATCAGCGGGCGGCCATCCTCGGCGTGTGACTGGTACTGGTTGATCAGCAGGATGCCGTTGCGCACTGCGATACCGAACAGGGTAATGAAGCCGACCAGGCTGGCGATCGACAGCACCGGGGCGGTAAAGGTTCCACCCAGCCCGAACAGGGCCAGGGTGTTGCCGACCACCGACGGCGATTCGGCGAGGTAGACCGCGCCGATGCCGCCGATCAGCGACAGCGGCAGGTTGAGCATCACCAGGCCGGCGGCCTTGGCCGAGGACAGGGCGGCAGCCAGGAGCAGGAAGACCACGCCGATGACTGCGATGCCCATGAGGCCGATGGTTCGGCTGGCCTCCTGCTGGGCCTCGAACTGGCCACCGTAGTGGACGGACAGGCCGGCCTTGGCGACGACCGGATCGACGACCCGGCGGATGCCGACCACAAGATCACCAAGGTTCTGGCCCTCGGCGACGTTGCAGCTCACCACCGCCTTGCGGCGGGCGCCTTCGCGGGCGATCAGGTTGGACGCCTTCTCCAGACCGATCTCCGCCACCTCGCGCAGGCGGACCTGCGGGCCGTAGGGGCTCTTCAACACCAGTTCACCGACCTGCTGCTCGGTCTGGCGCTCGTCGGGATGCAGCCGCACGGTCAGATCGTACCGACGGATACCCTGGTTGACCGAGGCGACATGCACGCCGGCCAGGGCCTGTTCGACCTGCTCCGCCGCATCGGCGGGAGTCAGGCCGGCGCGGGCGAGGTCCTCGTGCCGGTAGCGCACCGGCAGGGTCTCGATCATGATCTCACGGTTGGCGACCACGTCGCGGGCGCCGGGCACGCCCTTCATGGCGCCCTCGATCTCCTGCACCACGGCGCGGAGCTGGTCGAGATCGTCGCCGAAGACGGTGATCGACACCGCCGCCGGCGTGCCGGAGAGGATGTGCGACAGGCGGTGTTCGATCGGCTGGCCGATCGAGGTCACCACGCCGGGCATCTGCGCCAGGATCTTGTCGATCTCGACCTGCACCCGGTCCTGGGTGCCCGGCTCCATGGTCACGTTCATCTCGCTGGAGGACGGCGGTTCGGCGTGCTGGTCGCGCTCGGCGCGGCCGGTGCGGCGGGCGACGTCGCGCACGCCGGGAATGGCGGCGATGCGCTCCTCGACCCCGCGCACCAGGCGGTCGCTCTCGATCAGCGAGGTGCCCGGCGGGGTCATGATCATGACCGTGAACGTGCCCTCCTTGAAGCTGGGCAGGAAGCTGGAGCCGAAGGTCGTCGCCAGCGCCAGCGCGGCGATGGCCAGGGCGGCAGAGCCCAGCACGACGCTCTTCTTCCAGCGGATGCACCAGGCCAGGGTCGGCCGGTAGATGTCCTTCAGCCAACGGACCAGGAAGCTGTCGCGCTCCTCGCCCGCATGCTTGAGCCCGGTCAGCAGCATCCGGCACAGGGCCGGAGTGACGGTGACCGCGATCAGCAGGCTGGCCAGGGTCGAGACGATGTAGCTGATGCCCAAGGGCCGGAAGAAGCGCCCTTCCATGCCGCCCAGGAACAGCAGGGGAATGAACACCAGGACGATGATGATCGTGGCGAAAACCATCGGCTCGGCGATCTCGTGGCTGGAGCGTTCGACCACCGCAGGTTCGTCGAGGCGCTGGCCTTCGGGGGCATGCCGGTTCTCGCGCAGGCGGCGGAAGGCGTTCTCGACGTAGATGATCGCGTCATCGACCAGGCCGCCGAGCGC
>JAKLKR010000001.1 GCA_023150565.1 Planctomycetota bacterium | reverse complement strand
GCCGCCGAGGGCGCCTTCGACTGGCTGCGCATCGTACCCGGGGCGGATGCGGCGGCGCTGGCGGCGGCCAGCGCCGCGCCCGCCGCCGGACCGGCCGCGGCCGCCGCCGAGGGCGCCGGACCGCTGTCCCCCGCGGCGCCTGATGCCGAGGAGGCGCGGCGCTGGGACCTGTCCGGGGCGGCGCGCGAGCGCACCGCCAGCGGCGACCGCATCTGCCTCAACGGCACCTGGCGCTTCCTGCCCGCTCCCGCCCCCGGGCAGCGCCCGCCTGCCGGCCGGCCATGGCTGCGCACCCGCCTGCCCGGCCGCTGGCTGTCCGGGCCGCTGTTCCCGGTGTGGGATGCCGCCGGGGCAGTGGTGACCGAGGTGGATGGCCGGCTGCTGGCGCGGACCTTCGACGCCTGGCTGGTGCGGCGGGTGCGGGTGCCGGCGGACTTCCGCGGCGAGCGCCTGCTGCTGACCTGCGATCTGGTCGCGGCCGACCGCGCGCGCTTCCTGCGCGACGGGGTGGAGATGGGCGGATTCCACGCCGCCGGACCCGCCGAGCGCGCCGCGGTCGGACGCTGCGAAGTCGACCTGGGGCCGGTGGTGCCCGGCGCGGAGTTCGAGCTGGCGGTGGAGCTGGGCTTTCGACCGTACACCGACAAATGGACCGCCACCGACGCCTCGCTGGTGGATCTCGCGCTGGAGGGCCGCGGCGCGCGGCGGACCGTCGCGGCCCTGGTGCGGCCGGATGCCACCGGCGATGCCGAGGCGCTGCTGACGGTCGCCAACCCGGACGGGCGGCCCGGCAGCGTGGCAGCCGCGGTGCGATTGCTCGACGCCAAAGGGATCGTGCTGCGCGAGATCCCTGCCGGGCGGGTGGTCTTCGCCGCCGGCGAGCGCGAGCGCGAGCTGCGGCTGGCGCTGCCCTGGGATGGCCTGCGGCGCTGGTCGCCCGAGGACCCGGCGCTCTACCACCAGCAGGCGGTGCTGCGCGGCGAGGGCGGGGCGGTGGTCGACGAGACCTTCCCGCGCACCTGCGCCCTGCGCCGGTTCAGCCTCGAGCGCGACGGCTTCCATCTCGACGGGGTGCGCCGCCGGCTGATCTACGACAGCGACGCCGCCATGCTGTGGTCGCGCTACGCCCTGGCCTGCGCCCTCGATCCTGCGCTGGTGCGCGCCCAGCTGTCCGAGCTCAAGGCGATCGGCTTCAATACCGTCAACCTGGACATCGATTGGGAGGGCGCGGGCTCGCTTGGGCGTACGCCGTACCACGTCGAGAAGGTGCTGGCGGCGGCCGACGAGCTGGGCCTGCTGGTGGTGCTCACCGCCCCGCCGCTGGAGCGGGGTGATGATCCCCAGGCGCACCGCCGGCTGGTACGTGGCTTCGTGCGTGCCTGGGGCCACCATCCCTCGGTGGCGCTGTACATGGCCACCTTCAACACCTGCTGGTACCCGCTTGGGCAGCATCCCCAGGCGCCGATGCGGATGGACTACATGCCGCCGGGCAAGGACGATGCCCGGGCCCGCGCCCTGGCCTGCGAAGCGGCGCTGCACGCCGAGGACCCGGCGCGCCCGGTCTACCACAACGCCTCCGGCAACCTCACCCAGCTCTTCACCACCATGCATTACCTGTCCATGGGCATGCCCCTGCAGGAACGCGCCGACTGGCCCGCGGCCTGGAGCGCGGCGCGTCCCAACGTCCTCTTCCCGTCCGAGCTCGGCCTGCCCTACTTCGAACAGTTCAAGGACTTCGACTTCCCCGAGCGCAACCACGGGCCGCTGCTGACGGTGGAGCACGCCGCGCGCTTCCTGGGCGATGCCGCCTACGCCCTGGTGCGCACGCCGTCGCTGCGCGACACGGTGATCGCCCAGCCGCACGACGGCGATGCGGCGCGGCCCGAGGTGATGGCGGTCAAGGAGCTGGTGGCGCGGCGCACCCTCGACGCCTGGCGCGCCTGGGACGTGCCCGCCATCGGCCTGTTCGGCGAAAAGACCTTCACCCACCTGGCCGACCACCAGACCCGGCGCAGTCCACTGCGTTGGGACGAGGACCGCACCTGGGGCATCAAGCCGGCGCTGCTGCACCTGGAGCACCGTCGGCCGCTGGTCGACCGCCCCACACCCTACCGCGACGCCCTGCGCCTGGTGCTGGCGCCGGTGTCGGTGCAGCTCGGCGGCCCTGCAGGACCCGCCGACCAGGTCCACGCCTGGTTCGCCGGCGAGGCGCTGGCCAAGGAGGCGGTGGTGGTGAACGACGGTCCGGTGGTGCTGGCGCTCACCCTGTCGGCACGCCTGCTCGATCGCGCCGGGCGCGAACTGGCGGCCTGGGACGCCGCCGCCACGGTCGCCGCCGGCGAGGTGCTGCGCCGGCCATTTGCGCTCCCGGTCCCGGCGGTGGCTGGGCGGACCGATGCCGTTCTGCGCCTGCAGGCCCTCGGCGATGACCGCCGCCTGCTGGGTTCAGCCGAGCTGGCGGTGACCCTGTTCCCCGCCCACCGCCCGCCTGGCGACCTGGGGGTGGCGGTGGCGCTGCGCGATCCCCTCGGCCGCACCGCCGCCCTGCTGCGCCGGGCCGGGGTGCCATTCAGCACCGCCGACGACCTCGCGGCGGTGCGCGCCGCGCGCGTGCTGGTGGTTGGCGAGGGCGCGCTCGGCGACCGCCCTGACCCGGTGCTGGCCGAGGCGGAGCGCAGCGGTCTGATCGAGCAGGGGCTGACCGTGGTGGTGCTGGCCCAGGGCCCGTCGCTGTGCGCCAACCTGGTCCATCTGCCGTCCCGCCAGCGCACCGCCTTCGTGCGCGAGCGCGGCCATGCCGTCCTCGCCGGGCTTGAGGATGCCGACCTGCACGACTGGCGCGGCCCCTCGGCGATGGCGGCGGCGACCTCGCCGGCGACGCGCGAGATGGAGACCACCCCGCACTACCCGCATGTGAAATACCTGGTGACTGACACCGGCATGGTCGCGCCCTGGACCCTGCTCAAGCCCGACCGTGGCGGCTTCCGGGTGCTGGCCGACGCCGGATTCGACCAGCGCGAGGCGCTGCTGCTCGAACAGCGGCGCGGCGCCGGCCGGGTGCTGCTGTGCCAGTTCGAGCTGGTGGCGCGCTACGGCCTCGATCCCGCCGCCACCCTGCTGGCCGACAACCTGCTGCGCTGGGCCGCCGCCCCCGCCCCCGCCGCCGCCCCGGCGCGGCGGGCGGTGCTGGCCGGCGACGGCGCCTGGGCCGACGAGATCGCCGCCCTGTTTCCCGCCCTGGAGCGCCGCCCCGCCGCCGCCATCCCTGCCGAGGCCGACCTGCTGGTGCTGGCCCCGGCGGCGGCCGATCCCGTCTGGCAGGAAGCCGGACGCGCCGCCCTGGCGCGCGGGGCGGCGGTGGTGTGGCTGCACCCGGGGGGATCCGCCGACCTCGGCGGCCTGGCCCCCGGGGTGTCGGCCGCGGCGGTGGAGGCCTGGCGCGCCCTGCCCGGGACCGGGCTCCCGGCTGGGATCGCCCCCGCCGAACTGCACTGGCGCGATCCGCGCCCGCTCGCCGCCTTCCGCGGCGTCCAGCCGTGGTGCGAGCCGGCGGTGCTGGCCGCCGGCGGACGCCTGACCCTGGTGGGCCTGCCGCCGGCGGCCTTCGTCCCGCGGCCCTACCAGCTCACCTCCGGCAAGCCGTACACCTCGTTCATCGACATCGAGCAGCGGCGCAAACCGCTGCGGGTGGTGGAACGCATCCTCACCGCCATGGGCGCAGTACCCGCCGCGCAGCCGTTGTTCACCGGCGTCCAGGGCGAGGACGGCACCCTGGGTGGCCTGCGTGCGGTCATCGACCTGCCGCGCTGGCGCTTCAGCACCGACCCCGCCGGCCGGGGCGAGGCGGCGGGGTGGGCGGCGGCCGGCTTCGACGACGGCGGCTGGCGCTGGCTGCAGGCGGGCCTGTCGTGGGAGCAGCAGGGAGTGGCCGATCCCGCCGCGCCTTCCCACCGCTACCACGATCCGGCCATGGGGCCGGCGGGCGGGCGCTATGCGCCCTACGACGGCCACGCCTGGTACCGCTGCGCGGCGACCATCCCCGAAGCCTGGCGCGACGGCGAGGTGCGCCTGGTGCTGGGCACGGTCGACGACACCGACCGCACCTTCCTCGACGGTGCGCTGGTGGGCGAGACCGGCAGCGGAACGCCCAGGCATTGGGAGGCGCGCCGCGAGTACCTGCTGCCGCCGGAGCGCATCCGCTTCGGCCAGCCGCAGGTGTTCGCCATCCAGGTGCACGACAACCACGGCGAGGGCGGCCTGCGCAAGCTGCCGGTGCGCCTGGAGGTCGCCCCGCGCGGCGCTGGCGCCGCCTCGCCCTACGTTCCCTGGCGCCCGGGCTACGATCCCGACGCCTATCACAACTGGTGAGCGCCGGGCATCTGCTGGCGCGCCTGGCGGCGTCCATCCCCTGTATCCGACACCGGCCTGCTCCGCGCATCCGGGCGCGTGCGGCCGGCGGCGGCGGCGGCATGGTCGGCACCGTCATGGCCACCATCCCGACCTCAGCTGGACCGGCCGGGCCGGGCGACGCCGAGGTCTGGTACCAGGAGGGAAAGCGCCTGCTCGCCCAGGGCGAAGGTGGCGACGCGGCCGGCTCGCTGCTGGCGCAGGCCGCCGCCGCCGGGCATGGCCGCGCCGCCTGGCGGCTGGCCGACCTGCTGCTGGCCCGTGATGCCGGCGATGGGGAGGGGACGCGGCTGCTGCGCCAGGCGGCGGAGGCGGGCGTGCCGGAGGCGCAGTTCCGCCTGGGTCTGCTGGTGAAGGAGGACCGCGGCGAGGCGCTGCGCTGGTGCCGTGCCGCGGCGGTGCAGGGTCTGGGGGTGGCGCAGTACAACCTCGGCCTGCTCCTGGCCGCAGGCGAGGCTGGCGAGCGCGCCGAGGCCGGGCGCTGGATGCGCGCCGCCGCGCTCAACGGGGTGGCCGAGGCCGAGGCCTTCCTCGAGCTCGCCTACGCCCCCCGCCCCCGCCGCTGGGATGACGCCGACACCCGCGCCAGCGTCGCCCTCGTCCCCAGCGGACCCGATGCCGCCAAGCCGGTCCGCTTCGCCGACTATTACGCCGACCCCTGCCTGGACCTGGTGCTGCGCCAGTTCCGCCTCGACCGCGACCAGGCCGAGGACCTGGTGCAGCAGTTCTTCCTCGAGATGGAGCAGCCGCTGGAGCGCGGCGAGCATCGGGGCCGCGCCTGGAAGAGCAGCCTGCGCGAACGCTATGACGCCGGTCGCGGGCGCTTCCGTCCCTATCTGCACCGGGTGATCGGCAATTTCGCCCGCGACTGGCTGCGCCGGCGCGATCGCCGGTGCGCGGACGGCGCCCCCGACGACGGGCCCGACGCCGAGGCCCTGGTGCTCCGCCACGCCGAGGATTGGCAGGCGCAGCTCGACGACTTCGTGCGCGAGGCGCCGCCCACCGCGATCCGCGCCGCCGAGGTGCTGGCCCTCCTGCTCGGCGCCGGCCTGGCCCAGGAGGCCATTGCCGAGCGCCTGGGGGTGAGTCTGCGCACGGTCAAGCGCGACGCCCGCCTGGGCGCCGACCTGCTCTGCGACTGGTTGCGCCGGCGCGCCGCCGCCGGCCACCCCGCCGTCGACGGGGGCCTGGGCCTGCTGCCCCAGTGGCTGCACCATCCCTGCGCCGGGACGCGCGCGCGCGCCCTGCTGCTGCTCGCCTACCTGCGCCGGCTGGGGCTCAGGGCCGGAAGCTGAGGCGCAGGCCGACCCCGGCGTGGCGGGTGTCGGCGGCCAGCAGCAGGCGGTTGGCCGGCCTGGCCATGGCCAGGGCATCGGCCCAGCTGCCGCCGCGGGCTGAGCCATCTGCGGTCAGCTCGGCGGCGTTGCCGGCCACATCATGCAGACCGAGGGCGTTGGCGGTCCGCCGCCCCACCGGCAGCGGACCCGCCGCCCCGCCGGTGTCCCAGGTCACCGCCCAGGCGGCGGCGACTCCGACGTCGGTGGAGGCGCCCCAGGGGAATGGCCCGCCGACGCCGGCGCGCGCGGCGATCTCCCAGGCGTCGGCGGGCGGCAGTTCGAGCCGCTGCCCATGCGCGGCGTTCCACGCCGCCAGGGCGGCGGTGGCGTCGAGGAAGGAGATGCCGGTGGCGGGAAGGTCCTCGCCGCCGGCGGCCGGTGCGGGGACGAGCTGCTGCCAGGGCGCGGTCCCGGCCAGCCGGCGCCACTGGGCGCGGGTCAGCTCGAAGGCGGCGATCGCCAGCGGGGCGGGGGCGGCGACCGCGGCGGGCTCGTCATCCTGGCGGGCGAAGCTGCCCGCCGCCTGGCCGGTGGCGCCGGTCAGGTCGCGCACCAGGCGGAAGGCGACCAGGTGGTCGCGGTAGGCGGGATCGGCGGCCAGGCCGGGCACCGCCTCCATCGCCGCCACCGCCCCGGTGCGCAGATCGAGCACGCGCCAGGCCGCGCGCACCTGCGTCACCGAGGCCGACAGGGCGGCGGTGGGGGCCGACTGCGGGCCGGAGGAGCAGGCCGCGGCCAGCAGCAGCAGGCAGGGCAGGGCCAGGCGGCGCATTCAACCGCCTCCCTGCGGCGGCGGCCGCACCAGCACCAGCAGCGGCAGCACGCCGCTGACCAGCGATCCTCGCACCACCGCGACCAGCGCGAAGGAGCGGTGCCCAAGCGGCTCGTCGGCGGCGACCTGCCAGACCAGGCGCACGCTGCGCGGGCTGAGCGGGGCGATGTCGAGGCCGGCCGGCACCGCGCCGGCGGTGAAGAAGTCGAGTTCGGCGCCGGGCACCTCGCTGCAGTCGAAGGGGATGTCGACCTGCAGGCGGTCGCCGCGCCACACCTGCGCCGGCAGGTCGGCGGCGGGGTGCGGCCGGGGATCCCCGGCCGCGGTCACCATCAGGTCGAGGTCGGCGGCGGTGGTGGTGGTGCCGTCGCCCACCGCCAGCGGCAGGCGGTACCGGCCGTGGCTGCCGGCGGGGGCGGCGAGGCGCAGGCGGCCGCCGGCCGCGTCCAGCAGCTCGGCCTGGATGCCGGCCGGCACCGCGCCCAGCGTCCAGGTCAGCAGCGGGCTGTCGGGATCGGCGGCGGCGATGATGACCTCCCGCCCCACCCCGGCGGGCAGGGCGATGGCGGTGGTGGTGGCCGCCGGCGGATCGTCGACCAGCAGGGATATCTCGCGGTTGGTGGTGAGCGCGGCCCGGGTCCAGTTGTGGCTGCCGGCCACCAGCCAGCGGCCGTCCACCACCACCACCTTGGCGTGGGTGGTGACCTTCGCCTCGTCGCGCACCACCCGCACCCCGTGCCCGGCCAGCCAGGCCGCTGCGGCCTGGTTCTTGTCCTCGTCGGCGCCGGTGACCGGGTCGGGGCCGGCATCCAGGCACACCCGCACGTCGACGCCGCGCGCGGCGGCGGCGGCGAGGGCGTCGAGCAGGCCCTGGACCGGGCCGTCGCCGTCCGGGCGCACCACGTAGACCGCGCACCATGCCCGGGTGCGGGCGCCGGCGATCAGGCGTTCGAGGCTGCGCGCCAGTTCACCGGCATGGCCGGGGTGGGTCGTCAGCAGTTCTGGCGGCGGCCGCCGCTGCCCACCCCACCAGCCGAGGGCGAGCAGGGCGCCGGCGGCGAGGATGATGGCGATCAGGCGTCGCAGTGGCCGGTCGGTGGCGGTGGCGGCACGTTGGAGCAGCGGCGGCTCCGTCATCGCAGATCAGGTGCGCAGGGCGGCGACCGCGGCGATGACATCGGGCAGGATCTCGACCAGGCGGTCGAGACGCACCGAGGCGGCGACCTGGCGCAGGGCCGGCGACAGCCCGCACAGCGCCACCCGCCCGCCGGCTTCGCGCACCCGCCGCACCGCGCCCATGATCTGCGCCAGGCCTTCCGAGGTCACCAGCGGGATCGGGCTGAGATCGACCACCCAGCGCGCCTGCGGCTGGTCCACCAGCAGCTGGCCGAGCTGGCGCCAGTCCACCGGTTCGCCGGGGCGCTGGCCGCTCCAGGTCAGCACCCGGATGCGTTCATGATCGTCGGTGCGCCACATGGGGGGGCGATCCTGCCCACCCGGGCGGTGGCGGTCAATGCCGCTCGGCGATCGCCGACTCGGCCGCCTGCCACACCCCGTCGGCGCTGATCGCACCCATGTCGACCCGGCTGACATCGCGGCGTTCCCACAGGGCGCCGGGGGCCTGCAGGGTGCGGTAGCCTCGCCCGCGCGGGCCATTGCGGCTGGCCGGCACCGGGCCGAACAGACCCACCGCCGGGGTGCCGAGGGCGAGGGCGAGGTGGAGCGGGCCGGTGTCGCCGCTCACCACCACCCGCGCTGCAGCGAGCAGGCCGGCGAGCTGGGGGATGGCGGTGTCGGGGGCCAGAACCGTGCCCGGCACCGCCGCCACCACCGCCTCGGCGGCCTGGCGTTCGGCCGGCGAGCCCCAGGCCACCACCAGCTGGATGCGCCGTTCCGCGGCCAGGCGGGCGAAGGCGATCTGGCGTTCCTGCGGCCACACCTTGGTCGGCCAGCCAGCCCCCACATTCAACAGCCAGGGCCGCACCAGGCCCTGGCCGGCCAGCCAGTCGAGCGCCCAGCGGCGTTCCGCCGACCAGGCTGGCAGGGGGAAGTGCCAGGGGCCCTGGGCGGCCACCCCGAGGGCGCCGCCCAGGGCGCGCTGCTGATCGATGACGTGCACGCTGGTGGTCGGCACCTGGACCTGGGTGGCCAGCCAGGACAGCTCGCGCGCGCGTGGGCGGGCGTGGCCGACGGTCTGGGGGGCGTTGGCGACCACCGCCAGGGCGGCGCTCTTGGCCAGGCCCTGGGCGTCGATCACCGCATCATAGCCGCTTGCGCGCAGGTCGCGGGCGAAGCGGCGCAGGGCGGTCAGGCGTTCACCCCATGGGCGGCGGCGGTCGCGCAGCTCTGCGCGCGGCAGGGGGTGGATGCGTGCCACCGCGGCCGAGCCGATGAGCAGGCAGCTCCAACGATCCTCGCATGCCCATCCGACACGATGCCCGGCGGCCGCCAGGTCGGCGGCCAGGGGCAGGGTGTGGACGATGTCGCCGAAGGCGCCAAGGCGGAGGATCAGGACGTTCATGGGCGGGGGGGAAGGCTAGAAGAAAGGAGAAAGGAGGAAGGAGGAAGGAGGGCGTGAAGAAAGGAGGAAGGCAGAAGGAGGAAGGAGGAAGGAATGACTATCCAGCCCCCAGCCGGGGATGGATCCCGTCCCAGGATAGGGGTCGGCAACCCTTCCTCCTTCCTCCTTCTACCTTCATCCTTTCTTCCCCTCCCCTCCCCCCTTGCCCCTGCCCTGCACGAACGTTACAAGCGTTGCCCCCATCGGATGCTCCTCATGCCCAGCGACGACCACTATAGTCTCGGCAAGGTCGCCAAGCGCTGCAATGTCAGCCGCACCACCGTCTATCGCTGGATCATCGCCGGCCACCTCAAGGCCTACAGCCTGCCAAGCGGGCATTTTCGCGTCAAACCCGAGGATCTGCGCGAGTTCTGCCGCTCGTTCCAGATGCCGGATGTGCTCATCGAGGGCCCCTCGCGCGCCCCGGTCGGGGGCAAGGTCAACGTCCTCATCGCCGACGACCACCCCGATGTGGTGCTGCTGCTGCGCAAGGTGGCCGAACGCTTCCTGCCCGGCGCCGCCATCCACGAGGCGGTCAACGGCGTCGACACCTGCATCGCGGTCGGCACCGTGCGTCCGCACATCATGCTGCTCGACATCATGATGCCGGGCATGGACGGCTTCGCGGTGCTGCAGGAGCTGCTGCGCCGCCCCGAGCTGGCCGACAGCAAGGTGGTGGTGGTGAGCGCCTATGAGCCCTTCGACCGGGTCGAGGAGATGGGCCGGCTCAACCCCCAGATCGTGTCCTGCCTGCGCAAGCCGGTGAGCGTCGAATCCCTCGGCCGCAGCCTGCAGGAGATCGCCCGCTCGGTCGATACCTCGGCGCCGCGTCCGGCGCCGGTGCTCGACGGGGGCGAGAGCGACGACGAATGATCGCCGCCCTCGCGGGGCTGGCCCCGCATCTGGCGGCGGTGGAGCGGGAGATGGCCGCGGCCCTGGCCGATCCCGAGCCGCGCGTCGCCGCCCTCATCGCCGACCTCGGCCGCTTCCACGGCAAGATGCTGCGCCCGGCCCTGCTGCTGCTGGTGGCCGAGAGCCTCGGCCGGGTCGGTCCCGAGCATCACCGCCTGGGCGCCGCGCTCGAGCTGATCCACACCGCCACCCTCATCCACGACGACCTCATCGACGACGGCACCGTGCGCCGCGGGGTGCCCACCGCGCACGTGCGCCTGGGCAACACCACCGCGGTGCTGCTGGGCGACTACTTCTATACCCGCGCCTTCGCGCTGGTGGCCGGGCTCGGCGACATCGGGCGCATCAAGCGCATCACCGAGGTCACCGGGGTGATCTGCCGCGGCGAGCTGCACCAGCAGGTGGTGGCGCGCGACACCTCGCTCAGCGAGGCCGAGTACGAGCGCATCATCTACGCCAAGACCGCCTGCCTGACCGAGCTGGCGGCGGAATACGGCGCCCTCGACGGCGACGCCGGCCAGCGTGCGGCGGCGGCGGAATTCGGCCGCCTGTGCGGCATGGCCTTCCAGATCGCCGACGACTGCCTCGACCTGGGCGGCGACGCGCTCAAGGTCGGCAAGACCCTGGCCACCGACCTCGAGCGCGGGCGCATGACCCTGCCCATCCTGCGCCACCTCGCCGCCGCCCCCGACCGCGCCGCCGCCGAACGCCGCCTGCTGGGCGCGGTCTCGGCCGAGGCGGTCGAATCGATGCGCGCCGAGGTGGTCGCCGGCGGCGCCCTCGCCAGCGCGCTCGCCAGCGCGCAGCGGCTCGCCGCCCAGGCGCGCGCGGTGCTGGCTCCCCTTCCACCCGGGCCCGGCCGCGAGCGGCTGGCCGAGCTCGCCGAGTTCCTGGTCGCCCGCGACCACTGACCGCCGAACCCACCCATGGCCCGCCCGGAGCCGCCACCCGCCCTCATGACGGCAGGCGCCCGGCGACGAGGAGCCCCCCGATGACCGAACCCCGCATCATCCCCCGCCCCGACCATCCCATCTCGCGCAAGGACGTCGACCGCGACACGGTCAACGTGCTGTACAAGCTCAAGGACCACGGCCACGAGGCCTACCTGGTCGGCGGCGCGGTGCGCGACCTGCTGATGGGCCGCCGGCCCAAGGACTTCGACGTCGCCACCGACGCCCGCCCCAACGAGCTGCGCCGGCTGTTCCGCAACAGCCGGGTGGTGGGCCGGCGCTTCAAGCTGGTGCACGTGTTCTTCGGGCCCAAGAACGTCGAGGTCGCCACCCTGCGCAGCGCGGTCGAGCCCAAGGACGATCCCGACGACCTCTACATCGACGACGACAACCAGTACGGCGACCTGGAAAGCGACGCCTTCCGCCGCGACTTCACCATCAATGCGCTGTTCTACGACATCCGCGACTTCGCGGTGATCGACCACGTCGGCGGCCTCGAGGACCTCGAGGCGCGCCGGGTGCGCACCATCGGCGACCCCATGGTGCGCTTCGGCGAGGACCCGGTGCGCATGCTGCGCGCGGTCAAGTTCGCCGCCCGCTTCGGCTTCACCGTCGAGGACGCCACCGACAGGGCGATCAGCGCGCGCGCGCCCGAGATCCTCAAGGCCAGCCGCTTCCGCGTCACCGAGGAGGTGTTCCGCATCCTCAGCCAGGCCAACCGCGAAACCGGCCTGCGTCTGCTCCAGCGCTACGGGCTGCTCCAGGCGCTGTTCCCGGAATGGCTGCAGACCATCGGCGACGAGGGCCTCGAGCAGGTGTGCGAGTACTTCCGCGCGGTCGACCAGGCCGCCGAGGAGGAGCGCTACTTCCCGCTCGAGATCCTCTGCGCCGGCCTGTTCGTGCCCCTGCTCGGCCAGGTCGACCTGGAACGCGACCAGTACAACCGCGCCTGCGCGCGCCTGACCGAGGAGATCCGCTCGCTCGGCCTGCGCATGGACCTGCCCAAGCGCCTGATCAACGCCGTGGTCGAGCTGCTGCGCGGCCAGCTCTACCTGCTGTTCTTCCACCACCTGCACAAGCGCGTGCGCCGCTTCGTCGAATCGCCGTGGTTCGACCCCACCTGGCACGTGCACCAGCTCGCCTTCGGGCGCATGCCCGAGCTCGAGGCGGTGCAGGCGGTGTGGGCGGGCGCGCGCGCCCACCTGCGCCGGCCGGTGTCGGGCACCGTGCCCGCGCCCGACCGCCGCGACGTGTTCAGCTTCCGTGGCAAGACCGGCGGCGGCCGCCACGAGGGGCGCCAGCGCGGCTTCGGCCGCGACCAGGATCCGCCCGAGGACGACGCGCCGTGGGAGGAGGACCCGCTGCTGGCGGGCACCACCGACTCCTCCGACCCCGCCGAAACCTGACCGCCCGGGCGGGCCATGCGCTACGCCTTCCTGCTCGAGCTCGACGGCGCCGCCTTCAGCGGCACCCAGAGCCAGATCAACGCCCCCGCGCTCCAGGACGAGCTCGAGCGCGCCCTGCTGCACCTCGGCGACGGCGCCGCGGTGGGGGTGCGTCTGGCCAGCCGGCTCGACGCCGGGGTCGGCGCCGAGCTGCTGCCCTGCGACTGCCTGCTGCCGCGCGCCTGGCCGCCCTACCGCCTGGCCCAGGCGCTGCAGGGCCACCTCGGCGCCGGGGTGGCGGTGCGCGCCGCGGCCGCGGTCGAGGCGGGATTCCACAGCATCCGCAGCGCGCGCTCGAAGTGCTACCGCTACCGGGTGCGGGTGCGCGACAGCCGCCCGGTGCTGGACCCGCGCGCCTGGTGGCTGCGCCGGCTCGACCACCCGCACCTGCTGCGCGAGCTGGCGGGCGCGCTCACCGGCCGGCGCGACCTGCGCGCCTTCGCCTGCCTGCGCCACGACGACAGCGACGACGACGACGGCACGCGCGAGATCCTGGCGGCGGAATGGGCGCGCCGCGACGACGCCTGCGGCACCTGCCACGAGCTGCGCATCAGCGCCACCGGCTTCCTCTACAAGCAGGTGCGCGGGCTGGTGGGGGCGATGGTGCACGTGGCCCAGGGCCGGCGCAGCGCCGCCGAGTTCCACGCCCTGGTCGCCGGCGCCGAAGGGGTGGCGCGCATCGGCAACATCGCCCCGCCCGAGGGCCTGTGCCTGGAGCGGGTGCGCTACGACCCCGAGCCGGCCTGGGTCTGGCTGTAGGCGGGGTCTGATCACAGGACCGTCCGCGATGTCACAATCCGGGCGGTGCGTGAGGCTCGGCAGGGGACATGATGCAGCGATGCGGGCCTGCGCATTCACCCTCATCGAGCTGCTGGTGGTGATCGCCATCGTGGCGATCCTCGCCGGCATGCTGCTGCCGGCGGTCAACGTGGTGCGCGAGGCCGCGCAGTCGACCCGCTGCCAGTCGTCGCAGCGCCAGCTCGGCCTGGCGGTGCAGGCCTATGCCGAGGACAACGACGGCCTGCTGGTGGCGATGGCGTCGAACTACAGCGCCATCAACCCCGAGTCCTACAGCTGGTACGGCCGGCTGCGCACCTATGTCGATGCCGACCACTCCTACAACATCACCGCCATCGGCATGCGCAGTCGCGGCACCGTGCTGTGGGGCTGTCCGAGCTTCCAGGGCATCCCCAAGGTGACGGGATCGCTGGAACCCTCCAAATTCAGCTACGGCCTCAACGACCAGCCCGCCCTGGCCCTGGACGCGGCCGGCAACCTGGTGCCGGGCAGCGACGACCAGAACAACGAAGGCATCGCCTTCTGGAACGGCCCGGTGAAGCGGACCTTCGCCCTGGGCACCATCACCTTCACCAGCAGCCGGCTGCTGATCGCCGACAGCAACGACTGGCATCTCAAGACCTACAGCCCGGTGATGTTCGCCTCGCGCACCAGCGATCCGACCATCACCCAATACCTGGGCGGGCCGCGCCATCGCGGCAACCGGGTCAACGTGCTGTTCTTCGACGGCCACGTCGCCAACCGCACCGCCACCGACGCCATCACCGCCCTGCGCAATCCCCAGAAGCTGCCCTGAACCGTGCCCGACGCGGTCAACGCGGCAGGCGACGGGTCGGTATCATCAAAGATGATATTTCGTAAACTCACCTTTTCTGCCTCATCCGCAGAATCTGTGGGTCACCGGCGGCTCAGGCAGTGCTCCAAGCTGGTGAAATAGCGCGATTTCCAGCACGTCGTCGCTGCGATTCCCGTATGCGCGCCGCATGCCGACCTTGGCCTTGTTGTTGAGCCCTTCGACGACGCCGGAGGAGAACACCTTGCAGGCGCGGAAGTAGTTGAGGATCAGGTGGCGATGGACGCGGAAGGTCCTGGCCATGGCCATCATGGGCTTGATGCGCGAGCGCATGACGCGTCGGCACCAGTCGTCGAGGAAGGCCCCGGCGTGCTCGGGGATGGAGAAGGTCCACAGGCGGTCGAGGTCGAGGCGGAAGAAGTAGGCCTTGATGGTCTTGAGGTTGAGGTTGACCGGATTGGCGAAGAGGTCCTGTCGGTGCCGCCGCTGCTTGCGGGTGAGGTTCGCCGGACGCTTGAGCCAGATCCACCGGGTGCGCACCAGGACCGCCTTGCCCATCGCGCGCAGTTTGGCCATCTCCTTGCGGCGGACCTCGTCGACAGCCAGGCCGAGCTTGGCCACCAGGTGGAAGCGATCGAGGACGTTGATGGCGTTGGGGGCGTTCTTGGCGATGAGGTCGAGGTAGGGCTTCCACATGTCGGTGCAGAAGAAGCGGATCCTGGCGCAGCGCTCTGGCCCGAACCACGTGAAGAACGGCTTGAAGGACTTCTTGGTGCGCCCTCGACCGATCCACAGCAGCCGCCGACATCCCCGGTCGATCTGATAGACCATGGTCAGGTAGCGCTGCCCGTGGGAGCGCTGGATCTCGTCGACGCCGATGGCGGTGACGTTGTCCAGAACGCGGTGCTCCTTGCCGTAGGCGACCACCCAGGCAACGGCCCGATACACGGCGTCCCAGCCGACGTAGAAGCGGCTGCCGACCTCCTTCCAGGTGGTCACCTTCGCCCAACTCGCCAGGAAGACCAGGAAGACAGTGGTCATCGGGCTCTTGCCCTCCGCCCACGGCACCCGCTCGACCACGATGCGCTGGCACTGGGGACAGGACACGCGCCGCATGGCGTACAGCAGGAGCACCGGGATGCCCCACAGCGGCACCATCTGGAAGGTCCTTGGCGGCAAGTGGTCGTAGGTCGGTCCTGCCGTCCCGCAGGCCGAGCAGATCGCCTGATTGCGGCGGTGCGGCCGGATCGGACAGCACAGCCGTTCGCTGCCGCGCTCGCCGGACAGGCGCATGGTCTCGTAGCTGAATCCCTTGATCGGATGGACATGGCGCAGCAGAGTCTCAATGTGCATCGCTCCGGCCTCCCCTCTTCACAGGGCCGGATTCACCGGTCAGCCGAAGCGATGCACGTTCTTCTGCTGCCTCCATCCAGCGGGTAGCTGAGCCCCCGCCGGAGGCCGCGACCGACCACGACCCCGCCTGCATTGAGGCACCGCCGCAGGCGGCAAGCGCCGACTCCGGCGCGATGCCCTTGACCGCGAGCACGGCGGGCACGCTCGACGGGGGCGAAGGGCCGAAGACGCCGCGCTCGCTGACATCCATCGGTCCCTTCGCCCACGGCGACACGCCTGCCGCGCGCAAGCGGTCAAGGGTGCCGGCGCATACGGACGGCCGCTCAAGCCGCCGTCAGGCGGTCATCCGACCCACGAATTCGCCGGAAGACCCAAAAAAAGCACGTGGGGCGACCTGACCGTGCGTCAGGTTTCGCCCCAGGTCAGTGCCGAGGTGGTGGCGGTGGTGCAGCGTCTGCAGGAGCGGTCCGAGTTTCCGGTGAAGCAGGCGTTGACGGTATTGGCGTTGCCGCGTTCGACGTATTTCGACTGGGCTCGCAGTGGCGGGAAGTCAGCGCGTCCGGTGGTGCTGGTGCCTCAGTCGCATCACCTCACGCCTGAGGAGCAGGCGGCGGTGATCGCGTTTTCCCGCGAACATCCGGAGGAGGGGTACCGGCGTCTGGCGTTCATGATCGCGGATGCGGGCGTGGCGGCGGTCCGTCCGAGCACGGTGTACCTGATCCTGAAGGACGCGGGTCTGATCGGTCGCTGGAAGCAACCGACCTCCGGGGCGCACAAGAAGGGCTTCGACCAACCCGAAGGCCCGCACGAGCAGTGGCACACCGACATCGCCTACCTGAACATCCTGGGAACCCAGTATTTCCTGATCAGCGTGCTGGACGGCTTTTCCCGCGCGATCATCCATCACGAGATCCGTCTGCGCATGGAGACCGCAGACGTCGAGATCGTCATGCAACGCGCCCTCGACACGCTGCCCAAGGGCACGCCTCGGCCACGGATCATCAGCGACAACGGCAGCCAATACGTGTCGGCCCAGTTCAAGGTCTTCCTGCGTGACGCCGGCTGCGCCCACTCCAAAGCCCGGGTCCGCCATCCCCAGTCGAATGGAAAAATCGAACGCTGGCACAAGAGCATCAAGACCGAGTGCATCCGACGCACCGCCCTCGGCGATCTCGAAGAAGCTCGAGTTGTCGTTGCCGCCTACGTCCTCCACTACAACACCGTCCGACTGCACAGCGCCATCCACTACCTGACCCCGGCTGACGCCCTGCGCGGCCCCGCCCACATCGCCGCCAAACTCGCCCAACGCAAAGCCACCTTCGATGAAGCCGACGCCAAACGTCGAGCCTACTGGAAAGCCCAGACCGCCGCATGACCGGCCACTGATCATGCAGCGGTTAGCTGAGCCCTGCGGATGACCGCCTCGCCTGGCAACCAGCGAGGCCCCGCCGCAGGCGGCAAGCGCCGCGCCGGCGCGCAGCCCTTGACGCCGAGCACGGTGGGCATGCTCGACGTGGGCGAAGGGACCAAGGACCCTCGTGGCCACCAACCATGCACCGGTCCCTTCGCCCTCGGCGATCAGGCCCGCCGTGCTCGGCGTCAAGGGGGTCGGGCGACCAACGCGTTGACCATCGCGCTCCTATGTCTTCAGCAACCCGAGTCCGAAATCCGCTTGACCAGCACAGAGCCTCCCGGAAGCAGGTCGCCCATGAACGTCTCCGTCATCCTGCCGACCTACAACGAGCGCGAGAACCTGCCCACCGCGGTGGCGCGGCTGCACCAGGCGCTGGCCGCCTGCGGCCCCTACGAGATCGTGGTGGTCGACGACGACTCCCCGGACCGGACCTGGGAGCTGGCCCAGGCCCTGGGCGAGGCCGATCCGCGCATCCGCTGCTATCGCCGCACCGATCGCCGCGGGCTGTCGTCGGCCATCGTCGATGGCCTGAGCCTGGCCACCGGCAGGCTCCTGGTGGTCATGGATGCCGACCTCCAGCACGACACCGCGGTGGTCCCCCAGCTGCTCCAGGCCCTCGACGACGCCCCGGTCGCGGTCGCCACCCGCTATGCACCCGGAGGCGGCACCGGCCGGTGGTCGAAACGCCGCCGGCTGGCCTCGACCCTGGCCACCGCCGCCTGCAACCTGGTGCTGGGGGTGCGCACCACCGATCCCATGAGCGGCTTCTTCGCCCTGCGCCGCCCCGACTTCCTGGCCATCGTCCCCCGGCTGAATCCGCGCGGCTACAAGATCCTGATGGAGCTGCTGCATGTGCTCCGTCCGGCCCGCATCGGCGAGGTGCCCTACCATTTCGCCCCGCGCTCGGCCGGTGAGAGCAAGCTCTCCGGCCAGGTGGTGTGGGACTTCGCCCTGTCGCTGGCCGAACTCGCCACCCGCCGCCTGGTCAGCGCCCGCTTCCTCAAGTATGGCCTGGTCGGAGGCAGCGGGGTGGTGGTCCAGTTCGCCAGCTTCTTCCTGCTGTGGGACCGCCTGGCCAGCGAGCACGCCGCCACCGCCTGCGCCATCGCCACCGCGGCGGTGTCCAACTATGTCATCAACAACCTGTGGACCTTCCGCGACCGCGCCCATTCCGGTGTGGGAAACGTGATGCGCGGCCTGGGCTTGTTCCTGCTCGTCTCGGGCACCGGGGCGATGATCAACCATGCCCTGACCTTCTACTACCACGAGCAGTTCGCCGCCCCGCTGTGGCTGGCCATGGCGGGAGGGATCGCCATCTCCACCGCCTGGAACTACTTCCTCAACCGCGACCTGTCCTGGAGCGGCCATGCCCGCCCCGAGTGACCCGGTCGCCGGGCCGGCGGCCGGACCGGCGGGCGCGCTGATCGCGCGCTTCGCCATCCCCCTCCTGGTGCTCGCGGTGGGCGCGCTGTTCATCCCCCCGCTCGGGCTGCGCGACTGGTGGTATCCCGACGAACCCGATGTGGCGTTGCCGGTGATCGAGATGGCGGCCCGCGGGGACTGGCTGGTCCCCACCCACAACGGCCAGGCCTGGCTGGACTATCCCCCGCTCGCCTACTGGGGCGCCCGGCTGGCGGGGGTGCTGCTGGGCGGGGTCACCCCGTTCGCCACCCGCCTGCCGATGGTGCTGTTCTTCGCCGTCCTGGTGGCGGTCACGGTGGCCATCGCCCGCCGGCTGGGCGATGCCCGCACCGCCCTCTACGCCGGGCTGTGCCTGCTGGCGATGCCGCTGCTGTGGTTCCAGGCTGGCAACCTCCAGGTCGATCTCGGCTTCGCCGCCGCCATAGCCGGCGGGATCGCGCTCTACCTGGCCGGGGACCGGCGCAGCGGGGCCTCGGGCTGGGCCTGGCGGGCGGCCGGCTTCGCCGCCTTCGGCCTGGCCATGCTCGGCAAGGGCCCCCTGGGCCTGCTCCTGCCCGGTCTCATCCTCACCCTCTGGCACCTGTGGAACCGGGAATGGCGCCGGCTGGTGCAGCTGGCGCCGCTCGCCCTGGTCGCGCTGGCGGTGGCGCTGCCCTGGTACCTCCTGCTCTGCGAACGGCTCGGCAGCGAGACCGTACTGCGCGAGCTGTACCTGCAGAACCTCGACCGCTTCGGCCAGACCCAGCGCGGCCATGGCGGCAAGGGCGTCCTCTACCATCTGACCCGGCTGCCGGCCGACGCGGCGCCCTGGTTCGCCCTGCTCGTCCCCGCCCTGGTCAGCGGCTTCCGCCACCGGCGCGACCAGCGCAGCTGGCGGCTGCTGGCGGTCTGGTGCCTCGCCCCGCTGCTGTTCTTCACCCTGGCCTCGACCAAGCGCAACGTGTACCTGGTGCCGATCTATCCCGCCATCGCCCTGCTGGTGGCGGGATGGCTGCTGGGCGACCGCGCCGGCTGGGAGGAGCGCTGGCGCACCTGGGCCGGGCGCATCTGCGCCGGCGGCCTGGTCCTGGCCGGGGCGGCCGCCCTGGCCGCGGGCCTCGCCTGGCCGCGGCTGCCGGTCCCCGGCCCGGTCGCGGCAGAGACCTTCACCGCCTTGCGCCCGGCGGCGCTGGTGCTGGGGACGCTCCTGCTGGCGGGGGGCGGAATCGCCCTGCACCAGGCCTGGCGCGCGCGGGTGCAGGCGTGGGCGGCGATCGCGCTCACCATGGTGGTGGCCTGGTCGGGGGTGATGTGGCTGGTGCTGCCCGCCATCGACCGCCAACGCAGCTACCAGCCGGCGGCCGCCTGGCTGGACGCACGGCTGGCCCCGGATGCGGCGGTCGGCTTCTTCGTACCCGGCCGCGAATCCAGCAAGCGCCCCGCCTGGCTCTGCCACCTGGGCGGCCGTCGGCTGGTCTTCCTGCGCCAGCCCACCGAGGTCACGGCCTGGCTGGAGACCGCGCCCGGGCGGCTGGTGCTGAGCGATGAATACCGCGCCACCCTGGTCGAGCGTTCGACGATCGTGCAGCGCTGGCAGATCAGCTCCGACCGCTGGGTGGTGGTGGCCAGCCAGCCCTAGCCGGTCAGCGCGGCCAGCGCTGGCGCTGCCACAGGAACAGGGATTCCACCGGCGGCTGCGGGCGCGGCGGATCGGCGGTGGTGGCCGGCAGCAGCTGGTTGCCCTGCTCGCCGCCGAGCGCGCCGGCGCCGGCCGCGAGGGTACGGAAGCCATGGAAGCGGTTGCCCACCAGTTGCACCCCGGCCACCGGGCGGTGGGGGAAGCTGGCCTCGCCGTCGATGCGCGAACCGCGCTGGAACCACACCGCCGCGCCCTCCTGGTTGTAAGGCACCTTGAGCGCCGGCTTGGCCCAGTAGTCGGGCCGGCCGACCGGGTCGGCGGTGGCGACAACGTTGCCCAGCAGCAGGTGGTCGCCGCCGCCGAGCTGGAGCGACAGCGCCGGCCCGCCCTGGCGGATGAGGAAGCGGCTGTGGGCCACCACCCAGCCGCGGCAGGCCTCGCCGCCGCGCAGCATGAGCGCGTCGAGGTCGCACTGGGCGTCGCAGTACCACACCACGTTGCGCGGGCCCTGGGGCCCGTGCGACAGGCAGTCGGGGCCGCTGGCGAAGGCGGCATGGCCATAGCTGCCGCCGCCCTGGCCGCGGCGGGCGTCGACCACGCACTGTTCGAAGAGGTTGTCGGTGGTGTAGCCGGCGTGCCACTGCATGTCGGCGCCCACGCTCGCGACCTGGCGGAAGACGTTGGCGAATGACGACCACTGCACGTTGGGGGCGTGGCGCAGGCCGCGCACGCGGGCGCCGTCGACCAGGCAGTCGTGGGCGAACTCCAGCCCGAGGTAGGCGGTGCCGCCGCCCTTGACATACCAGGCGCCGTCGAGGTCGAGCCCGCGCAGCTCGCAGCGCAGGGCCTTGTTCACCCACACCGGATGGCGGCCGGCGCGCTCGATGCGCACCTCGCGCACGAAGCAGGCGTAGACGTCCTGCAGGGCGATGGCGTCGGTGTAGCTGCGCACCTCCTGGCGGATGGCCAGGGCCTCGACCCCGGCGCCGCGCAGCGGGGCCGCGCGCAGGGCGGTGGCGCCGTCGGCCACCAGCAGGTCGCAGCGCAGCGGGCGGTCGAGCTCCACCCGCGCACCGTCCACCGCCGCCACCACCGCGCGCACCAGGCGCTGGGCGCGCGCGCCCTCCAGCCGCGAGCCGATCTCCTGGTTCCAGCGCGGGGTGGCAGGGGCGCCGAGCTGGAGCACGTCGCCGACCGCCAGGGCGGGGATGGGCGCGGCCAGGGTCAGCACGCGCCCGCCGCGGCGGGCGTCGGCGGCCAGCGCCACCGGGGCGCCGGCGGTGCGCCCGGCGAGGTGGATGGCGTGGCGGGCGTCGGCGCCGCTCCAACCGCCGGCGGGGGCGGCGCGGGCGGGATCCCAGCGCACCGTCCAGGCGGCACGGTCCTCGCGCCCGTCCTGCCAGCGCGCCCGCGCCTCCACCGCCAGCGGTCCGGGCGCGCGCCCGGCGGCCAGACGGCTCCAGCGTTCGACCAGCCAGGTGGCGCCCCCGCCGGAGGTATCGGCGCCGCAGCGCGCCACCTCGGCGCCGGCCACGGTCAGCACCAGCTCGGCGAGGCCGTCGGGGTGGGCGTGGACCTCGCAGCGGTCGCCCGGCCCCACCGCCGCCCCGTCGTCGGGGGCGATCACGCGCAGGCGCCCGGCTGGCGGCTCGCCGTGGCGCACCACCAGCACGGTGCGGTCGGCGCCGGCGCCGCGCAGCACCACCCCGTGATCCTCGATGGCCAGGCTGCGCTCGAGGTGCCAGGTGCCGGGGCCCACCGCCACCGCGCCGCCGCCGGCGGCGGCGGCGCGGGCGATGGCCTGGCGGAAGGCGGCGCTGTCGTCCTGGCCGTCGTCGGGCACCCCGCCGCAGGCCGCCACCGTGGCCACCACCGCCGGGGCGGGGATGCCGCCCGGCACCCCCGCCCAGCGCCAGTCGGGGTAGAGGCGGCCGTCGGGTCCGGGCAGGGCGGTGGGGTCGTCGCCGGTCGGCGGCACCGCCGCGGCGGTGGCCGGCAGGGCGGGCGGCACCGGCACTGGCACCGGCGCCTGGGGCTTGGTGCCGCAGGCCGCCAGCAGCAGGAACAGCAGCGGCCAGACGCGGGTGGGAACGGGCATGGCCGCCAGGATAGCTGGGGCGGCTCCGGCAGGGACGGCGGCACCCTGGTTGATCCTGTCGCCGGGGCATTGGTTGCGGTCTCGGCCGCCGCCGCCCCGGAATTCCGACTAGGTTCTCCACTGATGTCGTAAATACCTACTGAATCTTAATTTGCGTATCGCCTTAGCACCCCTATAGAGCGATTCTGATGGTGCACGTTCCCGACCTCCTTCCCGACACCGCTCCCGCACTGGTGCAACGGCTGCCGGTGTTCGTGCTGGAGTTCGCTGCCGACGGCGCCTGCCGCTCGACGTGGATGTCGCCCGCCGCCACCGCCCTGCTGGGGATCGCCGACGAACCGGCCGCCACCTGGGGCGATCGCCTGCTCGACCGCCTCGACCCCGGCCAGCGCGCCGCCGCCGCCGGCGCCCTGCAGGCGGCCCGGCGCGGACGCGACCTCGTCCACCACCTGCTGTTCGCCGACGGCCGAAGGCTGCTGCTGGCGTTGAGCGCGACGACGTCGGCCGACGGCTGCCGCTGCGACGGCATGGTGGTCGACCTCACCGCCAGCCGCCAGGCTGAGCAGTCCGCGGCCGAGACCGCCGAGCGCATCCGCCGCCAGAACGAGATCCTGCACCGCATCTCGCTCGACCCCGCCACCCTCGCCGGCGAGGTCGAACGCCAGGCCGAGGTGATCTGCGCCGCGGTGGGGGACTCCTTCGCCATCGCCCGGGTGGGGGTGTGGCTGTTCGACGCCGACGGCAGCGAGCTGCGCTGCCTCGACCTGTACGAATGCGGGCCGCGCCGGCACTCCGGCGGCGGGGTGCTGTACGAGGCGCAGTACCGCGAGGAGTTCGCCCACCTGCGCCGGAGCAAGTTCGTCGCCGCCGACGACCCGCTCAGCGATCCGCGCACCGCCGGCTATGTCGACGGCTACCTGCGCCCGCTCGGCATCAGCGCCATGCTCGACGGCGTCATCCGCCTGGACGGGCGCAGCGTCGGCACCCTCTGCTGCGAGCATGTCGGCCGGCCGCACCGCTGGAGCGACGACGAGATCGCCTTCGTCTGCCAGCTCGCCGACCAGGTCGCCCTGGCGCTGAGCAACCGCGAACGCCACCGCGCCGAGGCCGCCCGCCGCGAGCTGGAGCGCGGCATGCTCGAGCTGCAGAAGCTCGAGAGCCTGGGCCTGCTCGCCGGCGGCCTGGCCCACGACTTCAACAACCTGCTGGGGGTGATCCAGGGCAACGCCGAGCTGGCGCGGCGGCGGCTGGCCGCCGGCGATCCCGCCGCCGCCGCGCTCGCGCGCATCGAGACCGCGAGCAGCCGCGCCGCCGACCTCTGCCGGCAGATGCTCGCCTATGCCGGCAAGGGGCGCTTCATCACCGCCCCGCTCGACCTCGGCGCCCTGGTCGCCGAGATGGCCGACCTGCTCGGGGCCACCGTCGCCCGGACCGCGGTGCTCGACCTCGACCTCGCGCCCGGGCTGCCGCCGGTCGAGGGCGACGCCACCCAGCTGCGCCAGGTGGTGATGAACCTGATCACCAACGCCTCAGACGCCCTCGGCGGCGCACCCGGCACCATCCGGGTGTCGACCGCGCTGCGCTGGTGCCGCGCCGAGGCGCCGGCCGCGCCCGGATGCGACGCGCCGGCGCCCGGGCGCCAGCTCGAGCTGGCGGTCAGCGACACCGGCTGCGGCATGGACCAGGCCACCATCGCGCGCGTCTTCGAGCCCTTCTTCACCACCAAGGCCACCGGCCGCGGGCTCGGGCTGGCGGCGGTGCAGGGCATCGTGCGCGGCCACCACGGCACCATCGCCATCGATTCGCGGCCGGGCGGCGGCACCACCTTCCGCGTGCTGCTGCCGCCCAGCGAACGGCCGATCCCGGCCGGCGGGCCGCCACGCCCGCCCGCCGCCCTGACCGGACGGGTGCTGGTGGTCGACGACGAGGCCCCGCTGCGCGACCTCGCGCGCGAGATGCTGGCCGGGCTCGCGATCGAGACCCTCGAGGCCGGCGACGGGCTGGCGGCGGTCGAGGCCTTCCTGGCCGAGCGCCGGCGCATCGACCTGGTGCTGCTCGACCTCACCATGCCGCGCCTGGGCGGGGTCGACACCCTGCGCCGGCTGCGCGCCATCGACCCGGCGGTGCGGGTGGTGGTGACCAGCGGCTATACCGCCCAGGAGATCGGCCTGCGCTTCGGCGACGGCCCGCCCGACGGTTTCCTGCAGAAGCCCTACACCCAGGAGGCGCTGGCCGCCGCCGTGCAGGCGGCGATGCGGCCCGGCGCCGATCCCCGGCCGGGCTGACCGGGCGCCGCCGGGATCGTCCCCGCCATACGCATTCCCGCTCTCGACCGGCAGCGCCCGCGCGCTGGAATGGCCCGGCCATGGACGCACGCACCTTCCTCCGCGAACTGCGCACCGAGGTCGAACACCACCCCGGGGTCGGCCACAGCCTGCTCGGGCGCATGAGCATCGACCCGCGCGCGCGCGCCGACTTCCGCATCTTCTCCGGCCAGCACTACCCGCTGGTGGGGACCTTCACCCGCTACCTCGAACTGCTGCTGCTCAACGCCCCCGCCAGCGACGAGAAGGTGTGGCTGGCCAAGGTGCTGGTGGACGAGTACGGCGAGCGCAGCGAGGGCGCCGACCACGCCGCCCACTACCGCATCTTCATGCGCGCCTGCGGCTGGGACGACGCCGGCATGGAGGCCATCCGCCTGCACCCGGCGGTGCCGCAGTTCCTCGAGGAGCACCTGCGCATGTGCAGCCAGGACGAGTTCCTGCTCGGCCTGGGCGCGGTCGGCCCCGGCCACGAATGGGCCATCCCGGCGATGTTCCACGAAGTGCTCAAGGGCCTGCGCGCGGCCGGCTTCGGCGAGCACGAGATCGGCTATTTCACCCTGCACGTGGAGCAGGACAAGGACCACGGCGCCTGGCTGGAGGAGGCCCTGCAGCGGCTGGCCGAGGGCGAGCGCAACCAGGCGCTGATCCGCGCGGGCTGCCTGCGTTCGCTGGCGGCGCGCGAGCGGCTGTGGTGGGGCATCGCCGACAAGATCAACGCCGGCCGCATGTCCGCCCGCTTCCCCGGCCTGGCCAGCGCCACCAGCGACGAAGGCGAAGCCACCCTGGCCGAGGTGCGCCGAAGGCTGACGGTGCGGGTGAGCCTCGGCGCCTGAGTCGGCCTGCCCGGAAGGCCGGGGAGAAGAAGGAATTGCCGGGCTGGAGCCCGGCGGTCCCAGGGAAGAGCATCCCCGGGGTCCAGGGGCAAACCTCGGCAGCGAGCGCAGCGAGCTGGATCCTGGATCCCCGGGGTCCAGGGGTGCAAACCCCTGGCAGCGAGCGAAGCGAGCTGGACCACGGGAGGGTCCAGGGAGGGCACCTCCCTGGCGGGGCGTAGCGGGGCAGCGCCCCGCGAACAGCGCCGACCGGGGCGGAGCCTGCGAGCACCGCGTCGGCAGGGGATTGGCTGCGCGTAGCGCGGCACCCGGCGCAGCCGGGTCGTTTCAGGCCTACCGGCCTGAAACGCAATCCCCGTCACCTGAATCGCAATTCACAAATAAGCCGCGAGCAGGCCCTGCTCCGCCGCGGCCAGCCTGACCTTGGCCGCCAGTTCGGCGATGGAGTAAGGCCCGAGCCGGACGGTGGCGTTGATGATGGGGATGGTGGCGCTGATGTAGATGGCATCCTCGCTCACGGTCACCGGCGGCACCGCCACCGGCACCAGCAGGTCCTCACGCCACGACACCCGGGCCTTGCGGTTCCACACCACCGGCAGCGAGCCGCGGCTGATGGTCCAGGTCGAGAAGCCGCCGACATTGCCGATGCTGGCCGGACCGCCCACCGTCACCGAGACGTCACGGCGGTCGACCAGGTAGCTACCGGCGTTGTCGGGGTCGGGGGTGCGGGTGCGGGTGATCACCCAGATGGCCTGGCGCTGGCCGGACAGGCTGAGGGTGGTGGTGCGACCGCCGGCGATCAGGTTGCCGGTGATCGCCGCCGCCGCCGGCACGGTGGTGGTGGTGGTGCAGGTCAGCACCCAGTTGCCGGCGTCGACCACCGAAGCCTGGGCTTCCAGCCGCACCGCCGCGGCACCCGAGGGGATGGTGAGCTTGTTGCCGCTGGCGGTGGTCAGCACCACCTGGTTGAAGGCCAGGGTGAGGTCGGCCCCGGCCACGGTGGTGGTCCCCACCGGCCAGCTGGTGACCACGGTGCCGGTCCAGGTCACGGTGACGGTGCCGGTGGCATCCGGAAACACCGCGCGCGACCCGGTCTTGAGAGTGGCGAGGTCGATCACCATGCTGCCGGCGACCGCACGATCGAGGGCGGGTGCGACCGCGGCCGCGGTCGCGGCGGTGGAGCTGCCGGCGGTGCCCAGCACCGCCTCGCTCGCCGCCTGCGACAGGCGCCCCATCAGCGAACCGCCGGAACTGGTGGCGGAGGCCTCGTCCGACAGCGCCTGGTTGTAGTCGGTGGTCAGGGCGCCGGTGGAGGGCAGGACCGCGCTGCCGGAGCCACCCCCGGATCCGCCTGGCAGGCTGCAGCCGGCGCAAAGGAGGACGGTTGCGAAAGCGAGCAGGGCATGGATGGGGCGCATGGGGGCCCAAGCTAGCACCCCCGTCGGAAAAATCACCAGCGAGGTTGCCCGGCCAGGAAGCGCCGTCTCAGCGATGACCGCAGCAGCCGCCGGCGGCGGCGCCGCTCGCGGCACCGGCCGGAGCGGGGGCGGCGGAGGCGGTGGCCTCGCCCACCAGGGCGACCACCTCGACCTGACCGGCGCGGGCGAAGGTCAGCTGCAGCGGCAGGCGCTCGCCCGCCGCCAGCGCGCGCTTGAGGCCGATGAGCATGATGTGCTCGGCTCCGGGCTTGAGCAGCACCGTGCCGCCGGCCGGCACCGCCATGGCCTCGACCGGACGCATGCGCATGACGCCGTCCTCGCCGCGCAGGTGGGTGTGCAGCTCGACCACGTCGGCCACCGCGCAGGCGGCGCGCACCAGGCGGTCGTCGCCATCACCGCCGCGCAGGGTGCCGAACACCGCCCCGGCCTGGGCACCGGGCGCGGTGGCGCGCGCCCACGCCCCCTCCAGCACCGCCTCGGAGGCGGCCAGGGGGGCGGACAGGCAGGCGGCGAGCAGGATGGCGGTCTTCACAGGCGGCTCCGGATCTCGGCGGCGGCGGTTTCCACCGGCACGGTGTGGCTGTCGATCTTCAGCGCCAGGCGGCCCTGGCGGTCGAGCAGGAAGGTGGTGGCGGTGTGGTCCATCAGGTAATAGCCGGGCTTGGCGGTGGCCACGTTGGCGCGCTGGTAGTGCACCCCGAACTGGTCGGCGAGTGCCGCCACCTGCTCCGGGGTGCCGGTGAGGCCGAGCAGGCGCTCATGGTACAGCGGCACATAGTCGGCGAGCTTGGCCGCGGTGTCGCGCGCGGGATCGATGGTGACCATCACCGGCTGGACCTGCGCCGCCTCGGGGCCGAGGGCGCGCAGCACGCGCGCGACGTAACCCAGCTCGGTGGGGCACACATCGGGGCAGAAGGTGTAGCCGAAGTAGAGCAGCACCGGCCGGCCGGCGAGATCGGCCTCGGTCACCGGCCGGCCGTGGTGGCCGGTGAGGGCGAAATGCACCGGGGCGGCGACCGGGGCGGGCTCGCGCCGCGCCACCAGCGCCAGCAGCACCCCGGCGGCGGCCAGGACCAGGACGGTGACGATGAGGGGAAGGCGGCGCATCAGGGCGGCCCAGGATGGCCCAGCTCGGCCGGGGTCCAGGGCCGGGTGCGCGCCGCCTCGGCGCGGCGCACCGCCGCCACCTCGGCCGCGGTCACGGCCGCAGCCTGGTTGCCCCACTGGCCGCGGATCCAGCTCAGAGCCCCCGCCAGCTCGTGGTCGGCCAGGCGCTCGCCGAAGCCCGGCATGGCGCCGTTCCACAGCCCGCTGCGCGCATCGTAGCCGTGCAAGGTGACCCGGATGAGGTCCCCCGCCGATCCCAGCACGCGGGGATGGCCGGCCAGGGGCGGATAGGTGCCGGCGATGCCCGCCCCGTCGGGCTGGTGGCAGCCCTGGCAGAAGGCGTAGGCGCGCCGGCCGAGCTGGGGGTCGGCGGGGTCGAGGTGGAAGGCGGCGTCGCCGCCCGCCGGCACCGCCAGCGCCGCCGCCGGCGGCGATCCCACCGCCAGGCGCAGCACAAGGCCGAGCCCGGCGAGGCCGCCGGCCACGCCCAGGAACAGCAGGATGGAGGTCACGACCTCGCGGCGGGCGGCCATGGCGCCGCACCCTGGCCCGATGCCCCCGCCAGGGAAGCGCGCGCCGGGCGCGGGCGCAAGTAGGGACCGCGTACCCCAGGTTGACCCGTGGCCCGGGACCGTTCTGATCCGACGTCCCTCGCGGGACGGAGGAACGATGGCCATACCGGCGGTATGCGTGCTGCGCGCTGCAGGCACCAACTGCGATGTCGAGACCGCGTACGCGTTCGAGCTGGTGGGGGCCAAGCCCACCGTGCTACATGTCAACCGCCTGCGCGAACGTCCCGCCCTCCTGCGCGAGTTCCAGGTCCTGGCCATCCCCGGCGGCTTCAGCTATGGCGACGACGTCGCCAGCGGGCGCATCTTCGCCAACGAGCTGACCACCCGCCTGCGCGACGAACTGCTCGGCTTCGTCGCCCGTGGCGGCTTCGCCATCGGCATCTGCAACGGCTTCCAGGTGCTGGTCAAATCCGGCCTGCTGCCCAGCGACGCCGCCGCCGGCACCGCCCAGACCGCCACCCTCACCGACAACACCTCGGGCGTGTACCGCGACTGCTGGGTGCGCGCCGCCGGCGATCCGCGCCTGTGCAAGTGGATCGCCGACCGCGACGAGGTCGAACTGCCGGTGGCGCACGCCGAAGGCCGCTTCGCCGCCCCGCCCGCGCTGCTGGCGCGGCTCGAGGCCGCCGGCCAGGTGGCGATCCGCTACTCCGGCGGCACCAATCCCAACGGCTCCCAGGGCGACGTCGCCGGGATCTGCGACCCCACCGGCCGCGTCTTCGGCCTCATGCCCCACCCCGAGCGCTTCCTGCGCTGGGAAAACCACCCCCGCTGGACCCGCGAAGCCCGCAAGCCCGAGGGCGACGGGGTCCGCTTCTTCCGCACCGCCATCCGGCACCTCACGGCCGCCTGAGAGAACGCTATGCGCCACTTCCGCTCCCTCCCCTCCACGTTGTCAGCCGCCCTCCTCGCCGCCACCGCCTGCGCGGCGGACGTCCTCCCCGACGAGAAGGAGACGGTCGACAACCGCCAGGTGCCGGTGTGGCCCAAGAAGGAGGTCAACCTCAACGTCAAGCAGGACCCCGACGTGTCCTCGCGCGAGCTGTGGTACCGCAGCTTCGACGGCAAGGCCTGGGGCGCCTGGCAGAAGCACGGCCAGGCCTTCAGCAAGGAGGCGCCGATCACCTGGGCCCCGCCAGAAGGCCACTGGCAGGTCTACGTGCGCAAGATCCTCACCAGTGGACTGTCGATGTCCGAGCCGGCGGCCGACACCAGGCCGCACGGCGAGTTCATCATCGACCGCAGCGCACCGCAGGTGGCGGTGAAGTTCCCCGCCAACAAGGCCATCCTCGCCGGCGGCCAGAAGTACATCGTGACCTGGGACGCCAACGACCGCTACCTGCGCTCGGGCCCGGTGACCATCACCTGGTCGCGCGACGGCAAGAGCCAGGGCGAGGTGGTTGCCGCCAACATCCCCAACAACGGCTCCTATGAATGGACCGTGCCCAAGGACATGACCACCAGCGGGGTGCTGCGCATCGAGGCCACCGACAAGGCCGGCAACGTGGGCGGCGCCGAATCCACCGGCATCACCGTCGACAGCATCAAGCCGCGCGGCAAGGTGGTGGGCCCGGCGATCGCCGCCCGCCACGACGTGGCGCTCGAACTCGACATCAAGGACGAGGGCCCGGCCGGCCTGGCCAACGCCCAGGTGTGGGTCAGCCAGGACGACGGCGGCTCGTGGACCCAGGGCCCGGTGGTGCAGGACTACAAGCAGGTGGGCTGGAAGGCCCCTGCCGACGGCCGCTACCGCCTGGCGGTGGTCGCCGAGGACAAGGCCGCCAACAAGAGCTCGATCCCCAAGGGCAAGACCGACGACCAGTTCCAGCTCATCGCCGACACCACCGCGCCCACCATCCAGCTCTCCTCGGCGATCGGCATCCAGCCCGCCGACCAGGCCAACCCCGGGGTGAAGCGCGACTTCAAGCCCGGCGACCGCGTGCAGGTGCCGTTCTCGGTCAAGGACGCCAACCTCTCGCCCAACACCGTCACCGTGTTGTTCCAGCCCGATCCCGCCAAGCCCTGGCAGGAGCTGGGCAGCAAGCTGCCGGCCGACGTCGCCTTCCGCTTCGAGATCCCCAACGTCGAGACCAAGCAGGCGCGCATCAAGGTGACCGCGGTCGACGCCGCCGGCAACGTCGGCGAGGCGGTGGCCACCGAGTCGTTCGCCATCCAGACCCAGATCCAGGCCGACGACGTCGAGATCAAGTAGGCGCCAGGACCCCCCAAGGGGTGCGGACCAACGGCGGCGGGCGATGCCCGCCGCCGTTTCCGTTCAGCCCACCGCCACCGGCCGGTAGCCGCCGCGCCGGCGGAACCACCAGGCCAGGGCGAGGTAGACCGCCAGCATCAGCAGCGGCAGCGCCGCGACCTGGAACAAGGCCTGCCGCTTCACTTCGGCGCGGGTGCGCTCGACCTCCTGGGCCGCTTCCGGCGGCGCGGCGGCCAGGCGCCGGTCATCGACCGCGCGATAGGTCCCGAGCAGGCCCTGCTGCTCGACCATCACCGCCTGGTGGACCTGGGGCGCACGCTCGGCGAGGGCACGGTCGAGCCCGCGGTCCTGGATGTTGCCCAGCAGCATCGCCCCCAGCACGCCGACCCCGAGCATGCCCACCCCGCCAGTGGCATTGAGGGTCAGCGCCCCACCGCGCGGACACTGCTCGGCCACCACCCCGAGCATGGTCGGCCAGAAGAAGGCCTTGCCGGCGGCATAGAGGGTGGCGGCGGCGAACACCGCCACCGCGCCCGCCGCCGAGGACAGCGCCACCAGGCCGGCCGCCGCCACCGCCGAGCACAGCGCCAGCAGCCCGAGCGGCGACAGCCGGTGCACCACCGCGCCGGCGCAGAAGCGCAGCACCATCATCAGGCTGGCGGTGTAGAGCAGCACCCAGATGCCCTTGCCGCCCAGCACCGGCCCGAGCAGGTCGGAGACCCAGGAGTCGACCCCCAGCTCGGTGGTCGCCAGCGGCAGCATCACCAGCAGCATGAGGATGAAGAACGGCCGGCCGAGGCTGCGCACCGCCGCGAACACCCCCGCCGCCACCACCGCCGCCGCCACCGCACCGTGCAGGAGCGGGTTGGCACCCAGGGCGAGCGAGCGCAGCAGCTCGGCCGCCACCAGCCAGGTGATGAGGAACGCGCCCACCGCGCCCACCTCGGCGAGCATGGCGCGGTAGGGCACCCCGGCGGCGACGCGCTCGTTCACCGGGAACTCCTGGAACAGCAGGATGGCGGCATAGGCCAGCGCCGGCGCCAGCAGCAGCCACATGCGCGACTGCCAGCTCCAGTCCGAGCCCAGCAGCAGGGCGAGCAGCCCGGCGATCACGAAGCCGGCCGGCCAGCCGGCATGCAGGCGGTTCAGCCACACCGTCTTCTGCTCGCGGAACTGCGTCGCCACCACCGGGTTGATGTACGCCTCGACGGTGCCGTTGCCGAGCGCGACCACGAAGTTGGCCCAGTAGAGGCCCTCGTAGCTGGTGGCGTTCACGGTCATGAGCAGCGAGGCGAGATGGCAGGCGAAGCCGAACAGCATCGCGGTCTTGTAGCCGATGCGGTCGATCACCAGGCTGAACACCACGATCGAGATGGCGAAGGGCCACAACCCGACCCCGAACAACTCGCCCTTCTGCGTCTCGGTGAGATGGAACTGCCGGGCCCAGTCGTCCATCAGCAGGACGCGCAGCAGGAAGCCGAACGAGGTGGTGACCAGGGCGATCCAGCATCCCCAGAACAGGATGCGGGGCGAGGAGGGGATCGGACGCATGATGGGCCAGGGCATAACGATTGCGGGCGCACCTGGCAAGGCGCGCCCGCGATCGACTCTCGGAGATCAGCCGAACCTCAGAGGTTCTTCTCGATCTCCTCGAACAGCACCACGTCGGCCTGGACCACGATCATGGTCTGGAGCTGGGTCTCCTTGCGGCCGTTGCTGGAGAACAGGCGGCCGAGGAAGGGGATGTGGCTGAGGAAGGGCACCCCGGCATGGGTGCGCTCGCTGTCGCCATTGGTCATGCCGCCGATCACCAGCGAGCCGCCATCGGGGATGGTGACCGAGGTGCGTACGGCTTCATACTTGATCGCCGGCACCAGGATGGGGTTGAGGCCGAAGCCGGCGCCGCCGGAACCGATGGCAGAACCAGCCTGATTGACGTTACCGCCCGGGAAGGTGCCGGCGCCGACCGGTGGGCCGAAGCGGCGCCAGCTGTCGACCCGCGCGCTGGTGGGGCGCAGGGTGAGGGTGATGTACTTCTTGTCGGCCGAGGCGATCGCCATCACGTCGAGCACGGTGCCGTAGGCAAGGGTGGCGATCACCGGCTGGTACTGCGACTGGACCACGTCGTAGTCCGAGATGTAGGACTGCTGGTTGAGCTGGACCAGGTGCGCCTGCTGACCGTTGAACATGGTCAGATCGGGTTCCAGGATGATGTTGCCCTTGCGTTCCTTCTCGACCGCGTTGATCACCGCCGAGGCATACAGGTTGTTGGCCACCTGCCACATCTGGGTGTTCAGCACCAGGCCTTCGTTGACCCCGGTGGTGACGCCGCGCGCGGTGGTGAAGGCGGGCAAGGGATTGTTGAGGGTGCCGGCGCCGGCGATCTGGTTGGCGGGATCGGCCCAGTAGGCGCCCACCGGGTTGACCGTGCCCGGCAGCAGTACGCCGCCGCCATTGTTGGCGGTGCCGGGACCGAGCTGCTGGCCACCGGTGATGCTGCCACCGATGGGCCCGGTGAAGTTGCGCCAGTTGACCCCGATCTCCTCGACCGCGGCGTTCTCGATATTGAGGAACTTGCACTTCACGTGGATCTGGGTGCCCTTCTGGTTGCGCAGGGCGCGCAGCATCTCCTCGACCAGGCGGTGCACGTCGGCGGTCTGGGTCACCACCATGTTGCCGTTGAACTCGCCGATGTCGGTGCCGTTCTCGGGCAGCCAGGTGTCGGGGGCGACCACCTTCTTGATGATGTCGATGAACTCGTTGGCCTCGGGCTGCTGCTCCGCCTCGATCGCCGGCAGCAAGGTGGCGCCGGTGCCGCCCGGCTGGGGGATGTCCATCTCCGGGCCGGGGAAGCTCTTGGGCGCGTGGGTGAGGTCGCGGATGTCGTAGATCTTCATGAACGCGTCGCCGCGCACGCCGGCCGCGCTGCTGATGAAGATCGCCTCGTCCTTGAGCGCGTAGGTCAGGCTGGTGATCTTCATGATGAAGTCGAGCACGTAGCGCAGCTTCATCTTGTCGACGCGCAGGGTGATCGGCGGCGGGCTGGCGGCGATCACCTGGGGATCGAGCACGATGTTGGCGTTGGTCACCTGTTGCAGGAAACCCACCACTTCGGCCAGGTCCTGGTCCTGGAAGTCGAGCGAGACCTCCTGTTCCAGCTTGTTGTCGATGTCCTTGCGCCAGGCCTCCGAGGAGGCGTCCTTGGCGCCCGCACGCGAGGGCGCGGTGCGGCGGAAGTCGATCTCGGGCCAGTCGCTGGAGTACTTGATGATCTCCAGCTGGGGCAGCAGGGCGGTGCGGATCTGCTCCGAGAGCAGCTGATGCTCCTCATCCCAGCGGTCGGCGGTGATCTGGCGCAGGTAGGCGTGGCGCTCGCGGCGGCACTTGGCCAGCAGGCTGGCGGCGCGGTCCTCGGCGCGGTTGAGCTTGAGCACCTGCTCGCAGAGCAGGATCGCCTCGTCGAAGTCGCGGCGATCGCGCGCGCGCTGGGCGCGGGAGATCATCGCCTCGATGCGGTCGCGTTCGATCTTGAGGCTCATATCGCGCAGGGCGGCCTGCTGGTCGAGGGCGGCCTGGGCACGGGCGGCGGACTCGCTGCGATCCTGCGCCGCGCGACGGGCGGCGGCCTCGGCCAGCAGGCTGTCGGCCCGACGCAGGCCCTGCTCGCGCCGGCCATCCGCGAAGGGCAGGCCTTCGAGGCGGGCGCGTGCCATCTGCAGTTCCCGCTCGGCATCGCCGTAGCGGCCGGAGGCGATCAGCTTCTCGGCGTCTTCGAGCTTGGCGGTGGCCTCGATCAGCAGCTGCTGCTGGCGCACCATCAGTTCGTCGGTGACCCGGTCGACCGCCGCCCCGCGCGCGCCGCCATCGGCGCCGGCCATCGCCCGCACCCCATCGAGGGTCTTGCGGTAGAGGGCATTGGCGGAGTCGCGTTCGACCGCGGCGGTGAGCGCACGCAGCGCCTCGTCGATGCGCCCCTGGTCGCGTGCGCGCACGCCCTCCTGGTAGAGGGCGGCGCCGGCAGCAAGCCGGCGTTCCTCGGCCGCGGCCTGGGCGCCGGGGCCTTCCTGGGCCGGCGCTACCGCCGCAGGGGCGGTCTGGGCCTCGGTGGCCGCGCCCGCTGGCTGGGTTCCGTCCTGGGGAGCACCGCCGGCCTCCTCGGCACGGGCGACGCCGGCCAGGCCGCAGACCGCAAGCATGCCCAAGGTGAGAGCGCGCAGGTGGATGGGGTGCCGGAGGGTCGTCGGGGAGGTCACAGTTTCGTCTCCAGTTCGTCGTAGGCGATGATGGTGGCGGACGTGAGCAGGAACAGGCGGTCGTGCTGCGAATAGCGGCCCCGCCGTCCGAACAGACGGCCGAGCCAAGGGATGCTGCCCAGGTAAGGCACCTGGGCGCGGGTGGCCTGATCGAGCGAGGAATTGAAGCCACCGGCCAGCAGCGAGCCGCGGTCGGGCAGGGTGGCGGTGGTGCTCGCCTCGCGCAGTTGCACATGCGGCAGTTCGATCGGATAGGTCGCCTGGTACAAGAGTCCAGGGGGCGGTCTGATCGGGTCGATGGGAGTGATGAAATCGCCGAGAAAGACATTGATCCGACCGGAAGGGAGCGAGCGCGCCGCCTGGACCGTCTCGGTGAAGAACCTGAGGGTCGATACCGAGGGGCGGAACTCCAGGGTCACATAGCGGCGGTCGGAGGAGATGATCGGCCGCACATCCAGGTTGAGCCCGGTGGTGATGGTCTGGATCTTGGGGTCGAGGTTGCCGCTCACCACCTCGTAGGTCGAGATGTAGGCCACCTGGTCGCCGGTGAAGATGTTGGCGCGGATGCCATTGAGGGTGACCACCGAGGAACCTTCGACCACCCGCGCCTTGCTCGAACGCTCGACCGCCACCAGCACCGCGGAAGCCTGGATCTGGTCGAGCAGCACCGTGCCCAGGGTCAGGCCGGTACCGCCGATGGCGGGATTGATCGCCATGGCGGTGGCCGGCAGCAGGTTGGTGACATCGGCGGAGGTCTGGGCGTTGGGGCTCTGGCGGTAGAAGCCATGACCGGCCCAGCCGCCCTGGAACGGGGTCTGGGAACGGTTGGTGGTCCAATCGACGCCGATCTCCTCCATGAAGCGGTCCTGCACCTCGAGCCAGCGCGACTCGATGCGCACTTGTAGATTAGCCTGGCGCTCCTGGGCGCGGATGAACTCGCCGATGAGTTTGTGGATCTCGGCCGGCGCCGCCACCAACAGGGTATGGCCACGGATGGTGATGCCGTAGCCCGGGCGATCCCACAGCGCCGCCCCCACCCCCGCCTTGATCAGATCGGCGACCTCCTCGGCGGTCATCGCCTTGCCGGCGGTATCCTGCTGGGTGGTGAACAGGCTGGCGCCGCTGGCACCGGTGGTGGTCAGGGACACTTGGCGTTCGGGCATGTCGACCGCCTGGGACAGCAGCGCACCCACATCATGCACGCCCAGCACCAGTTCCTGCTCGGAGCCATCACCGATCCACACCGCACCCTTGGACAACGACCAGCTGGTGCCCATCGAGCGGGTCACCCACGACAGCAGGTGGTCGAGGCGCATGGCCGGCACCCGCAGGGTCACCGCCACGTCCTTGCCCGCCACCACCGCCGGATCGATCACCAGGCTGAACCGGTGCATCCTGGCCAGGTTCTGCAGGACCTCGACCCCGCTGACGTTGTCGACCGACAGCGACACCCGTTCGGCCAGACGGTCGTCCAGCACTTCGCGCCAGGCCGGGCGGACCTCGGACGAGCGCGCCTCCTGGCGGCGGGCCGAGCGTGCCTGCCAATCGGAGGGGAAGCGCGGCCAGCCATCGCTGCCCATCGGCAGCATGTCCATCTCGGTGCGCAGCGCGATCTCCTGGCGCAGTTCATCGAGTGCCGCGCGATGATCGAGGCGGCGGCGGTCATGCAGGTCGGCGAGGATGCGGGCATAGAGCCGCTCGATCTCCTCGTCCCCGGGATGATCGTCGGCCAGACGACGGCAGTCGCCCATCGCGGCTTCAAGATGGCCGCGGGCCTGGGCCTCGCGCACCCGTGCCAGGCGTTCGCCACGCACCCCGCGCCCACGCCCGGCGGTCTCGTCGGCGGTGCCGATGGCGGTGGCCAGGGATTCGTGCCGGTCCCGGTCATCGGCAGCGGCCGCAGCGGCAGCCGACTGCCGGCGCAATTCGGTCAGGCGGGCCTGGATGCGGGCGATGACCGCGGCCTCGTAACCCTGGTCCCGCGCCACCACCAGCGCGGCCTCGAGCCCGGCGATGCCGTCTGCCGGGCGGCCGGCGGCGGCGGCCCGGTCGGCGGCTTGTTCGGCCTGGGCGACCGCCACCCGGTCGGCACCAGCGGCCGGCTCTGCAGCCGCGCACCCGGCGGCGAGCATGGCTGCGACCGGGAAGGCGATCAGACGCGACGGCACCCGAGCGACCGCGGCCACCGGCCGCGGTCCCGCTCCGCACGAGCAGGGCGGGTGCCCACCGGTCACTGCAGATCTTCTTTCTCTTTGAGATGGATGATCTCGGCGCCGAGCAGGTAGTAGAGCTTGCGGTTGTCGTCGTAGCTGCCGTTGCGGCTGAACAGGCGGCCGAGGAACGGGATGTGGCTCAGGAAGGGGATGCCGGTGTGGGTGCGCTGGCGCACGCTCGACTGGAATCCGCCCAGCAGCAGGCTGCCCTTGTCCGGCAGCATCACGGTCGAGCGCAGGCCCTTGACCTCGAAGTTGGGCAGTTCGAGCGGATAGGTGAAGATCGGCGGCAGTACCACACCACCGGTGGTGCCACCGGTGCCGACCACGCGCGGGGCGACGATCTGCTCGGTGAACACCCCCACCAGGTCGACCGAGGTCGGCTTGACCTCCATCATCACGTACTTGCGGTCGGAACTCACCACCGGCTTGATGTCGATGAGGTCGCCGAACACCAGCACCTCCATCTTGGGGTCGAGGTTCTGGCTCACCACCTCGTAGCTCTTGATGTAGGCGAACTGGGTGATGAAGGAGGCGTTGGCCTGCTGGCCATTGAAGCAGGTGATCTGCGGGCGCGACACCTGCTGGAGGTCGCTCTCGTTCTCGACCGCGCTGAAGATCACGCTGATCTGGTCGGACGAGAGGAAGTTGCCGTAGTTGTTGACCCCCTGCAGCAGCAGGCCGCGGGTGGTGCCGCCCTGGGCCTGGGAGAAGTTGACCGCATTGGCGGGCAGGGCCTGGGTGTTGGTGACGTTGCCGAGGATCTGCGAATTGGAGTTCTCGCGCATGTAGCCCGACCCGCCCGGCGGGATGGCGAACAGCACCGGCCGGCCGCCGCTCTGCGAGATCCAGTCGAAGCCGATCTCCTCGAAGTAGTTCTTGCGCACATTGAGCAGGCGCATGTCGATCTTGACCTGCAACGCATCCTGGTTGCGCAGGTTGGTCAGCAGTTCGTTGATCTGGTCCTGGATCTCGGGGGTGTGGGTGATGAACAGGGTCGAGCCGGCGCGCTGCTCGATGCCGACCTTGGTGTTGCCCTCCCAGCTCTTGGCGTCGACGTTCTTCTTGATCAGTTCGACCAGGTCGTCGACCGAGATCGCCTTGTTGGCGTCATCGGTGGCGGCCGGAGCGGTGAACAGGCTGCCCGAGGCCCCGCCGCCACCGGCCGACGAGAACGCCAGCTCGCGGCCGGGGAAGTTCTTGCGCACGCTGATGATGTCGGCGACGTCGTACATGCGCAGCACCACCGCGCCGGCGATCGGCTGGTCGCTGATGAAGATCGCCTGGTCCTGCAGCGCCATGCGCAGGCTGGTGATCTGCAGCACCCACTTGAGGGCGTCACCGAAGCGCATGTCCTTGACGCGCAGGGTGACGGTGCCGCCGCCGGCCCTGGCGATCACGCTCGGCGCGACCACGATGTTGACCTGGGTGACCGAACGCAGGAAGGCGATCACGTCCTCGAAGGGCGCCTCGGTGAACTCGAAGGTCACCCGCTGCTCGAGCTTGTCGCGCAGCTGGGCCAGCCACGGCTCCTCCTTCTTGGAACCGATCTCGCGCGGCTTGCGCAGCGAACGGCGCTGCCAGTCCTCAGGATAGACCAGCACCTCGCTCTGCGGGATCATCGAGCGGTAGATCTCTTCGTTCAGCCGGGCCAGGCGCTCAAGGCGCTCGTCCTCGTAGCGCTGGTCGAAGAACACATGGCCTTCGCGGCGGGATTTGAGATAGAGGTCGCGGGCGTCCTCGCGGCGGCGGTCGAGTTCGTAGGCGTTCCAGGAATCGACCTCGGCGCGGCGGTAGTCCTTGCGCCCGTAGGCCTCCTTGGCGCGGCGCAGCAGTTCGTCGACCTTGGCCTTGAGCGCCTGCTCCTGCAGTTCGTTCTGCTCCTTGGCGCGGGCCTGGGCGAGGTCGCGCGCCTGGGCGTCGCGGTCGATCGACTGCTTGCGCGCCGCCGCCCGCGCCTCGGCGCGCTTGCCGCCGATCTGCGCCGGCAGGCCGCCCCAGTCGAAGCGGTAGGGCACCGCACGCAGGCTGACCTCGGCACGGTCGTAGTCCAACTCGGCACCGGCATAGTCGCCGGCGGCGAACTTGCGGTCGCCGCCCTCGACCAGGGCGCGGATGCGGATGGCGGTCTCCTGCATCTGCACGTCCTGGATGCTCTTGAACCAGGTGGCGGCCATTTCCAGCCGGTCGTCGCGCTGGCCGAGCACCGCCTGCACATCCTTGCGCAGGGCGAGCGCCTGAGGGTGGCTGGGCATGAGGCGCAGGGCCTCATCCACCTTGGTCGAGGCCTCGGCGAAACGCGCGTCCCGGAAGGCGGCGACCGCCTGCCCGTAGGCGGCATCGGCGGCGGCCATCTGGGTACCCGTCGCCTGACCGGCGTCGGGCCCAGGACCCGGCTCGGCAGCGGAGACATCGAGCGGGAGGGCCACTGCCAACGCCAACATCAGCGGGGTCAGGGGCAGGTTCCGACGGGTCATCGTTCAGCTCCTCGCGGTGGCAGGGGACGGCTGCGGTCCGGCATCGCAAGGATGCCGGACGATGCGGGAAATGCCGTCCCGCCTTGATCTTGGTGGTCGCGGGCAGGGCCGCCCGCCCGGGAACGGTCGCACCGTATGGTGGAACCCCCGGAAGAAACCGGCGCCGGGTCGGCGCCGCAGTTCGTGTCACTCACGGTATGCGCGTGTGTGGTGCAGTCAGCGCGTCTTGGGCCCGACCGGGCCGGGACCGGGCGGCATCGGCTCGACCGGCGCACCCCTGGGCGGCTTGGCACCCGGATGGGGAGGGAGCGGGGCATGCGGCTCCACCGGTGGAGCGGTCTCGGGCCCAGAAACAGGAGCCGTGACCGCACCAGGGGCCGGCTCCGGCCACTGCCGCACCACCTTGTTGAGCTTCTCCCACCACACCAGCCGCCCGTCCGCAAACGCGAAGTAGGCGGTGTCGGTGGTATAGAGATCCCGATCCTCGGGATGCTCCTCGCGCAGCTTGGCGAGCGGGCCCTTGTCGGCCTCCCAGCGCACCGGGGCCGGTTGCTCCAACGGCGGCACCTGGAAGGCGAGCGGGTCGGCGACGAATTCGCCGCGCTCGTCGATCTCGCCCTTGAGGGTGGGATAGGTGACCGTGCCCGCCTTTGCCGGCGCTGGCACCTTGCCCAAGCGCACCAGCTCGAAGGTCGAGCCGCTGCGCTCGTTGCGCAGGACCACCACGTCGGTCAGACCCTTCTTGGGCACCACCTGGAGGTCACGGCCCTTGGCACCCTGACGCGGCACCTCGCGCAGTTCATGGTAATAGACCCGCTCGACCCCACGGCGGATCTCCGCGACCACGAACGGGGTCGAGAGGTCGGCATTGACGATGCCATTGCGGCCAGGGCGGGGATCCGGAACCTGCACCGGACCGCCCAGGCGGCTGCCCACGGCGACCTTGAAGCCACGTGGCTCCTTGAGCCACACCACCCCGCCGCCCGGGATCGAGAACTGCTTGGTCACCAGCACCTGGGCCTGGGCCACCCCGTTGGGGTCATTGACGATGCGCTCGAGTGCAAACCGCACGTCGGAGGTGACCTGGACCGGAACCCCCTTGGCCATCGGCTGGCCAAGGTAGGCCTGCTCGCCGGGGGTTAATTCCATTCCCGCCGGCAGCGGCCCAGCGCGGCCGGTCAGGAAGCGGCCAACCACCTCGGGCACATTGCCTTCCAGCCCCTTGCGCCACTGGTCCCAGGGCAACTCGTCGATCGAGGCGTTTTCGGGCACCACCCGTCCCGCGGTGACCAGCACGCCGTATCCGCTCTTGCTCGCCTCCTTGCCCAAGGTGGCGCCGGTGGCCACCGCCACCAGGGTGGCGCGGAACTCGTGCAGGGTCCAGGATTCCAGTCCGTCGATGCGCAGCGACAGGGCACCGCGTGCCGGTTCCGCCACCGCGACCGGAGCCGGAGGCCCCCCCATCATGTCCATGCCGGGGCCAGGGCCGGCGGCGGCACCAGGCATGGCGCCAAGGGCGGGGCCCGGCGCTGCCGGCCGCGGTTCGGGCACAGCTGCGCGTGGGGGCACCCCGGCGCCAGGCAGGGCCAGGATGCCGTTGGGCGCATCCTTGGTCTTCACCGGGGCCCAGGGCTTGTCGGCGCCGGGCCGGGTCTCGACCAGCACCCCGACCATGCGCGCCGAATTCTTCACCCCAGCGGGGGTGCTCCACACCACCTGCGCCGCATCCGACACCCGGCGATCACCCTGCCGCACCGCTTGCGGCAGCGAGATGGCCAACTCGACGCTACCGGACAGATCGCGCGCCTCGATGGTCGGAGCCGCCAGTTCGTAGACGTAAAGCAGGATGGTGTCGCTCGGTCCGCGGTCGGGCATCGCGGTCAGCCAGGGCATCTGCCCCGGCTGGGCGAATTCGGCGCGGAAACGCTGCTGGAGGTTCTCGAGATAGGCCGGAACCGGCTTGAGCTGGGGGGCACCGCCACCACGCAGAGCCTTGTCGATGAGCGCGACCTTGAGTTCGATCTCGGCCGGGCTGGCCTTGTCGGGACGGATGCTGGGATCATCGAGGGTGGTCCACACCTCGAGGGCGCACAGGCCCACCACCACCACCACCAGGGCCTTCTCGCCGTGAGCAATCAACAGGGGTTTCATGGCCATGGCTGATCCTCAATCCTTCGCCTTCTTGGATTTCGATTTCGGACGCTCGGCTGCCGCGGCAGCGGCGGCTGCAGCGGCATCCTCCTGCGCCTTCTTCTCAGCCCCCACCGCCAGTTCGCCGGCCTTGGTGAAGTCGAGCACCAGCACCGCAACCTGGGCGCGGATATCCTCAGCGGCAACATCCTTGCGCTCAGCCTGGCGGAAGGATTCCTTGCGCTTGATCTCGAAGGCGGTCACCACCAGCACCGGACCCTGGGGGTCGCCATGCTCCAGCGCAGCCTCTGCCGCCATCACCGACGGCAACGGACCGACCAGGTCGATCACCGCACGCCAACCGGTAGCCAGCCCCGCCAGCTGGCCGGGCATCTCAACATCGCCACGATCGCTGACCGGCTTGGCGACCGTCACCGCGGCAGTGGGACCCATGGGGGCCTCCATGCCGGGAAAGTTCATGCCGGGGATCATCATGCCCGGGCCACCGGCAGGGCCCGCAGCCGCAGCTGCGGCCGCGGCCGCCTTGGCCGCAAGGGCGGCGGCGGCGGCCTTGGCCGCCTCCATGCCCTCCCAGCGCAGGGCGCTGACCCGCGCCGGACGCAGACCCTCGCCGCCGACAGCCGCCACCGGGTTGACCACCACCTGGGCCTTGGCCCGGCGCAGGGCGGCCGCGATCTGCTCCACCGCGCGCAGGCGGCCAGTGATCAGCGGATGCTCCTTCGGATCCGGAAAGTCGCCGGGCTTGGTATAGAGCCCGATCACTTCACGCATGCGGGCATCATCAGTGAAATCAGGTTCGGCGGCCACTCCTTCGGCGACCGGGACCTCGGGCAGCTGCAGGCGACGCTCGGCGTGCAGGGTGCGCAGCAACTCGACCGTCTCCTTCTGGTAGGCGGTGTACCATTCGAGCTTGTCCTCGGTGTCGGCGACGTGGCGCAGCAACGGCTTGCTGCGCTGGGCCAGGTAGCGCTGAATGGCGGCCGAGGTCTTGCGGTAATCCTCGACCTGGCGTTCCAGCACCGGCTTCCAAGCCGGGGTGATGAGGTACTTCTTCACCAGGTTGTCGATCTCGGCCGGCTGCTCGGCATCGAACTGGCCGGGGGGGATGCCCTCTTTGGCGCGCACCGCCAACTCTTCGAGCTGCTTGTAGTCCTTGTCGAGCGTGTTCTTCGTCTCGCGGGCGCCGTTGAGGCTGCCAATCACGTCGACATCCGGCAGGGCAAGCACGAATACCACCACCTCGACCAGCACCACCGCGCCTATCACCACCCAGAACAGGTAGGGCTTGAGCTTGCTCATGGCTTCACCTCCGGGGCCGCCGGAGCGGATGCCGAGGCCGGGACGTTGAGGGTGCAGACGAAGGTGAACACCGAGGCCTTCACCTTGCGTTCCTCCTCCAGCGGCTTGGGGTTCTTGGTCTCTGGATCGACATGGTTGCGGTCGATCACCCAGTAGGTCTCGTCCTCGAGCCGGGTGCCGCGCGCCTGCACGTCGCTGAACAGCCGGGCGGCGGGATCAGCCACCATGCCCGGTACCGGCAGCGCCTTGAGGCGATCGATCACCTGGCGGCTGATCTCGTCGGGCTTGGCGTCGCGCGGGATGCTGACCTCAAGGATGAGGTCGCGCTTCTTGGCCAGGGGGCGGAAGGGGCCGCTGTCCTCGAACCATGGCACCTCGGGAATGGTCAGGGAGCGCAGATAGGCGGCCTGCACCATCGGCGCGTTGGTGCGATCCCGGTCCTTGAGGTCGACCTCGATCTTGCCGCGCTCCTTGACCACATCCTGCAGCACGCCCACCACCGAGGCGGCGATGCCGTAGATCACCCCCTGGTGGGCGCCGTAGGGGTCGAAAGCCTTGAGCTCCTGCGCCTTCTTGGGGACCTCATCGAGGGCGGTACGGGCCTCGCTCTGGCGCCCGGTGAACTCCTTGAAGTTCTTCTTGGCGCGCTCGACCAGGGCGTTGTTCTGCTCGAACACCGAACCGGCGACCGAGAGGTCGACCACCAGGGTCGCCGCCAGGGCGCCCGCCACCAGCACCCCCGCCCAGCGCTTGCTGCGCAGCACACGCTCAAGCTGGAGATCGGCCGGCATCAGGTCGACGTTGGCGCGCGCCGCCCCGGTGCCCTGCAGGGCCAGACCCATGGCCACGCCCAGCGACTGCAGGTCGTGCATGAAGTGGTCGCGCTCGAGTCCGTTGGCAACCTTGATCTTGTCGAGATCTTCGAGGATGTTGACCTGGTAGCGCAGGCGCTCGGCCATGTATTCGGGCAGGCCGGGCAGGCGGAAGGTGCTGCCGCTGATCACCAGGTTCTCGAGCTTGGCCTCCTTGTTCTGCTGCTTGTAGAAGCCCAGGCTGCGCTGCACCTCGCTCGCCAGCTCGCCCAGGCTGGCCTCGATCACCTTGATGATCTTGTCGGCCTGGCGGCTGTCGACCGCCTGGCGCTTGAGCTGTTCCGCCTCCTCGAAGGAGACGCGGAACTTCTTCATGAACGCCTTGGTGATGTCGTTGCCGGACACCGCCAGGGTGCGCATCCACAGGCCTTCGCCCTGGTAGAGCACCAGGTCGGTGTTCTCGGCCCCGACATCGAGGATGATGACCGTCTCCTCCTCGGGGAACTCCTGGTCGTAGCGCACGAAGTTGTACAGACCCAGGCTGGACACCGAGATGCCCACCAGATTGAGGCCGGTGCGCTTGGTCTTGGCCACCAGGTCCTGCGCGATCTCGCGCTTCACCGCGAACAACGCCACGTCGAGGCTGGAGCCGTCGGCCGCCGGGGTGGTGTGGTAGCCCCACTCGACATCGTCGAAGTCGCCGGGCACCTGCTGGCGCGCCTCGAGTTCGACCATGCGCTCGACGTTCTTGGTGCCCACCAGCGGGATGTTGACCGTCTTGGTCCACACCTGGCGGCCGGACAGCGCCGCCACCACCGGGGTGTCGCCGAATTCCTCGCGCGCCGCCATCTGCTGCAGGGCGGTGATCAGGGCTTCGTCACGATCCCCGCCTTCGGGAATCGCGATCGGCTCGATGGTGTAGGCGAGGACCGAGACCTGGTCCTTCAGCCGTTGGACCTTGACCGCCTTGATGCTGGCGTGACCGATGTCCAAGCCCCAGGCGACCGGATATCTATGCATGACGCGAAGTCCCTCTGGCGTGGCGGCCCCGGCACCGCCGGAGCGAGGGTGGGCAACCTAAGTGCGGGCAGGAAGCGGGTCAAAGGCTGGAACAGCGAACCGCCGCGAGGGTGTGGCACTCCCCCTCGTCTCCCCAGCGCTCAGCGCGGCTGGGCGAGCGGGGGGGAGAACAGCTCCGGCGGCAGCGCGACATCGCGCTCCAGGCGCGTCACCTCCACCGCCCAGCGATTGCCATCGGTATGGTCTATATCAACCCGCTGAGGATCCCCTTCTGGGCCCAGTTGGATGGCGATGGCGGCAACCTGGGGGCCGCGCGCACCCGCATCCTTCTCCCTCGGGCGCAGTTCCAGCACCCGTTCCTGGCCACGCCAGGTGGGAATGTGGTCCCTGACCAACTGGTCAAGATCCAGGCGCAGGCAGGCGATCACCCGGCGGTAGTCGGCATCCCCGCCATCGACCGCCAGCGGCCCCCGCACATCGGCGGGGTCACCCGGGCTGAGACGGGAGACCTCCCAACGGGCCTTGCCGTCGGAACACCAGCGGTCGACCGGCCCATCGGCCCCGTCGCGCACGACGATGTTGTAGCTGGCCGGCACCGCGAAGGCGAAATCGCCGCTGCGCGCCCGCCTGGCCGGGTCGACCGGCCCCAGGATCGGGCGCACCAGCCAGGAGAATGAGCCGCGCAGGGTGCGCGAGCGCTGGTGGCGCTCCGCCAGGGCCGCGACCTCGGCCGGCGGCTTATCCGCCACCGCGCCATCCTGGGCGGACAGCGCCAACCCGAAGGCGCACAGGCAGAGGCACAGGCAGGCACGGATTGCACCGGTGGTCATCAGCGCCAGGATCGGGGCACCTTCCCCCCTGGCAACCCGGAGCCTGCATGCCGTCCTGCTGCATCGTCCTTGCCCCCGGCGCCGAGGAGATCGAGACCATCGCGGTGGCCGACCTGCTGGTGCGCGGCGGTGCCGAGGTGCTGGTGGCGAGCGCGGTCGACCTGCCGGTGGTACGCGGCAGCCGCGGCCTGCCCCTGTGCGCCCACACCAGCCTGGCCTCGGTGGCCGCGCGCCCCTTCGACCTCGTCTACCTGCCCGGCGGCAAGGGCTCGGCGGAATTCTGCCGTGACGATGCGGCGGTGCAGGATCTGGCCGAACGCCAGCTCCGCTCCGGCCGCCTGCTGGCGGCGATCTGCGCCTGCCCCATCGCCCTGGTGCCGCGAGGGCTGTGCGCCGGACGGCGGGTGACCTCGTACCCTGCTTCGCGCGTGGCGGTGGAACCCCACGCCGCCGCCTGGCTCGATCAACCGGTGGTGGTGGACGGCAATCTCGTCACCAGCCAGAGCGCCGGCACCGCCCTGCACCTGGGGCTGTCGCTGGTGCGCCTGCTCGCCGGCGAAGCCACCGCCCGCACCGTCGCCCAAGCCCTCGTCATCCCCCCTGCCCCGCCGACGCCATGACCCACCGCGCCCCTGCCCTCTTCCTGGCCCTGGCCCTGTGCGCCGGAGCCGCCGCCGCCGATGCCCCCAAGAAGACGCCGGTGAACGCCAAGGCGGTCGAGGCCTTCAACAAGGCCTTCGCCGGCGACGATGCCAGCGCCAAGAAGGCGGCGGTGGCGGCACTGGCCGCGAAATCGAGCGGCGACGATGCCGACATCGTGCCCATCCTGATGGCCAAGGTCGACGACCGCCAGGCCGCCGAGGCGGTGATGTCGGCCCTGCGCACGCGCACCGGCCTGCAGGCCGGAGGTCCCGGGGATGGCAGCGCCGACCGCCCCAAGCGGCCGGCGGACTGGCAGGCGTGGTACGGCAAGTGGCAGGAACAGCAGAAGACCAAGCAGGCATTGGCCAAGGTCGAGAAGGAGATCAAGAAGGTCGAGTCAGAGATCGCCAAGCCGGACGGCAACCCCGCCACCCCGGCCACCGCGGCTGAGGCCAGGGCGGAAAAGCGCCAGGCCCCCGACGATCTCGGCAAGCCGGTGCGCATCTATTTCCGCCAGGGCGGCACCAAGATGTACTACCTGATCTCGCGCCGGGTCGACGCCGACGGCACCTTGGTGTCGGTACGGGTGGCGCATACCGATGGTGGCGGCGAAGAGACCCTGGCCGCCGACCTCATCGCGCGCATCCAGGAAGACGCGCAGTAACCGCGCGTACGTCCACACCGTAGACCTCCACATCATGAACCTGCTGTTTCCCGGGTCCTTCGATCCGCCCCACCTCGGGCATCTCGACCTGATCACCCGCGGGGCGGCCCTGGGCGGCCGGCTTGTGGTGGCGGTGGCCGTGCATCCGGACAAGCGCGGATGGCTGCCGGTCGAGCACCGGGTCTCATTGCTGCGCGCCTGCTGCGCCCACCTCGCCCGGGTCGAGGTCGCCACCTACCAGGGGGCGACCCTGCATTTCGCCCGCGAGCGGCATCTCGATGCCCTGCTGCGCGGAGTGCGCTCGGCCGCCGACCTCGACCACGAGCGGGCGATGGCCGAGCACCACCGCCAGCTCGGCCTCGACACCATCCTGCTGCTCGCCCCGGGGGCGCTCGCGCACCTCAGTTCCAGCTTCGTGCGCCAGGTCCATGCCGCCGGCCTGGGCATCGAGGCGCTGGTGCCGCCCGCGGTCGCCGCCGCCCTGACCGCCCCCCCGCCATGACCCTGGCCGGCTGGCGGCGCACGGCGCTGTTCCATGGCCAGCTCGCCGGCCTCCTCGATGCGGGCCTGCCGATCGGACGCTCGCTGGTGCTGGCCGGAGCCACCGCCGGCGGAGCGATGACCACGACCAGCGCCTCCTGGTCGGCATCCTGCGAAGCCGGCACCCATCTGTGGACGGTCCTGGAGGCCTCGGGCGAAGCCCCGCTGGTGGTGGCGCTGGTGCGCGCCGGCGAGGAGAGCGGCCGCCTGCCGGACTGCTGCCGCCGCATCGCCGGCATCTGCGAACGCCTGGCCCGCACCCGCGATGAAGCGGTAGGGCGCCTGATCTACCCGGCCCTGCTGCTGCATGCGGCGCTGATCGCCCCGGCGGTGCCAGGGGCGGTGCTCGGACGCAGCGACCCCCTCTGGCTGCTGGCCGGACCGGCCTGCCTGTGGGGCATCATCGCCGCACTGGCGGCAGCCGGCTGGGCCACCGGACGCAGCGGCCTGTTCGGCCGGCTGATGCTGCGCCGGCCGTTCACGTTCCTGGCCATGCCGATGCTGACCGCGAATACCGCCGCGGTGCTGGAGGCGGCGTTCTCGGCCGGCATGCGCGTCCAGGCGGCGTTCGCGCTCGCCGCCGGCGCCTGCGGCAACCAGGCGATGGGCGCCCGCCTGGCGGAGGCCGGGGTGAGCATCGAGGAACGGCGCCTGGGCAGCGTCGCCGAGGGCCTCGCCCACGGCGGGATCGGCGGCGACCTCCTGGCGTTGGTCCAGACCGGCGAAGCCGGCGGACGCCTCGACCGCGCCCTCGCCCAGGTCGCCACCCTGGCCGAGGAGCGCTTCGCCTCGCGCCTGCGCTGGACCGCCAAGATCGCCACCGGGATCGTCTACGCGATCGCCATGATCACCGCCGCCTGCACCGTGCTGATGATGTGGAGCCAGGCGATGGGCGGTGCGATGGCGATGGCCGACGAGGCGATGGGCGGCGGCTGAAAAAGGACAGGGGCCGCGCCGATGGCGCGACCCCCGTGGTCCGAGTCCGCTCCGAGGGGGATCAGCCCTTCTTGGCGACCTTCTCGACCATCGACTGGGGCACGGTCTTGTACTCGCTCGGCTCCATCGAGAAGCCGGCGCGGCCCTGCGACATCGAGCGCAGCTCGGTGGTGTAGCCGAACATCTCGCCGAGGGGGACCTCGCAGCGGATGATCTTGTTGGTGCCGCGGTCGAGGGTCTCGGTGATCATCGCACGCTTGGACTGCAACGAGCCCATGATGGTGCCGGTGAACTGGTCGGGGGTCTCGACCTCGACCTTCATCCACGGCTCGAGCAGCTGCATGCCGAGCTTGGGGTAGGCTTCACGGATGGCGAGGCGGCCGGCGGCGATGAAGGCCTCCTGGCTGGAGTCGACATCATGGTAGGAACCGTCGATCAGCTCGACGTGCACGTTGATGCAGGGGAAGCCGGCGAGGTAGCCGCGCTGCAGCTCGTAGCGCACGCCCTCCTCGATCGCCGGGCGGTATTCGCGCGGCACGCGGCCCTGGCTGATCGAGTCGAGCCAGATGAACTCGTTGCCGGCCGCCTTCTCCTCGTCGGTGAGCGGGCGGATCTTGACCACGCAATCGCCGTACTGGCCGCGTCCACCCGACTGCTTGACGTGCTTGCCGCGGATCTCGAGCGACTTGGAGATGGTCTCGCGGTAGCTCACCTTGGGCTTGCCGACCACCGCGTCGACCTTGTATTCGTCGCGGATACGGTGGCTGAGCACCTCGAGGTGCAGCTCGCCCATGCCGGCGATGATCAGCTGCGAGGTCTCGGGGTCGGTCCACTTCTTGAAGGTGGGGTCCTCGCGCTCCAGGCGCTGCAGGGCGTAGGCCATCTTCTCCTTGTCCTGGTTGGACTTGGGCTCGATGGCCATGGTGATGACCGGCTTGGCGAAGGTGATGCCTTCGAGCATCATCGGCTTGTTGTCGCTCTGGTGGCAGAGGGTGTCGCCGGTCTGGGTGTTCTTGAGCCCGACGATGGCGCAGATGTCGCCGGCGGGCGAATCCTCGATCTTGTGCGGGGCGGAACCCACCAGCTTGACCAGGCGCCCGGCGCGCTCGGTCTTGCCTGAGGGCTGGCACACCAGCTGGTCGCCTTCCTGGAGCAGGCCCTGGTAGACGCGCACGAACGACACGTCGCCGAGGTTGGGCATGTTCATGATCTTGAACACCATGGCGCGCAGCGGCGCCTTGGGATCGCAGGCGGTCGGCGACGGATTGGACTTGGTGATGTCCTCGAGTTCGAACTGCTTGATCGAATGCGCATCCTTGGGGTTGGGCAGGATGTCGATCACCGCGTCGAGCAGCTTCTGCACGCCCTTGTTGCGCAGGGCCGACCCCTGGAGCATGGGCTGGAGCTTGAAGGTGCGGCAGCCGGCGCGAAGACCAGCCATGATCTGGTCGTTGGTCAGCTCGCCCTTGTCGAGATAGGCCATCTCGATCTCCTCCTCGCCGCAATTCGAGGCGATGGCATCCATCATCGCGTGGCGGCGCTTCTCGGCCTCGGCCTTGAGCTCGGCGGGGATGTCGCGCTCGACCTGGTCCTCACCCTTATCGCCTTCATAGTAGTAGGCCTTCATGGTCAGCAGGTCGATCAGGCCGATGTATTCGTCGCCAGCGCCGATCGGCATCTGGATGGGCACCGGGTTGCCGCCCAGGCGCTCCTTCACCTGGCCGACCACGCGCTCGAAGTTGGCGCCCATGCGATCCATCTTGTTGACGAACACCAGACGGGGCACCGAGTACTTGTTGGCCTGGCGCCACACCGTCTCGGACTGGGCCTGCACCCCGGCGACTGCGCAGAACACCACCACCGCGCCATCGAGGACGCGGCAGGAGCGTTCCACCTCGGCGGTGAAGTCCACGTGTCCGGGGGTGTCGATGAGGTTGATGTAGTGGTCGCGCCACGAGCAGAACACGGCCGCGGCCGTGATGGTGATGCCGCGCTCCTGCTCCTCCTTCATCCAGTCGGTGGTGGTGGCACCCTCGTGCACCTCGCCGATCTTGTGCTTCTTGCCGGTGTAGTAGAGAATGCGCTCGGACACCGTGGTCTTGCCCGAGTCGATGTGGGCGACGATGCCGAAATTGCGCATCTTGGCGAGGTTCAGGGCCATGACTGCTCCGCGAACGTTCTGTTCTCGTTTATGGGGGGCGGGATCATGGACGACACCCCCCCTCGGGCAAGGGCCGAGTAGCGCCTGATCCCGGAAAACAAGCCAGCCGCGACCTTTGGGCCGCGGCTGTGCCGTTTCCCTCAGCAAACCACGGTCACTGCTGGCGCGGGAATCCCGCCGGCAGGGTGATGTTGGGGGCGTGCTCGTGGGTACCGGCGAACAAGTGGCCGGCAGCGGTGTCGAGATGCACCGGCATGATGTCGCCGGGGGCGGCCTTCACCTGGGGCGGCGCCTTCATGATCACGGTGTCCTCGACGCCATCGAGGAGCAGGTAGATGTACTGGTGGTCGCCCATGTGCTCGACCACGTCGACCTTCATCGGGCAGACGGCGCAGCCCGCCGGCGCCACCTGGGGCGCATGCAGGTGCTCCGGACGGACGCCCAGGACCACGTCCTTGCCCAGGTTCTCGGCCAGCTTGCCGCGCTCCTTCATGCCCAGGGTGAAGCGCTGGCCCTTGGCCATCTCGCACGACCAGGTGTCGCCTTCGCGCACCAGCTTGCCGGTCACGAAATTCATCGGCGGGGTGCCGATGAAGCTGGCCACGAAGCGGTTGTAGGGGAACTCGTAGACCACCGTGGGCGGGGCCACCTGCTGGATCTCGCCCACGCTCATCACCGTGATGCGGTCGCCCAGGGTCATGGCCTCGATCTGGTCGTGGGTCACGTACACCGCGGTGGTGGCCAGGCGGGTCTGCAGCGACTTGAGCTCATAGCGCATCTCGCCGCGCAGCTTGGCGTCGAGGTTCGAGAGCGGCTCATCGAAGAGGAATGCCTTGGGCTGGCGCACGATCGCACGCCCGAGGGCGACGCGCTGGCGCTGGCCGCCGGAAAGCTGCTTGGGCAGCTTCTCGAGCTGGTTGCCCAGGCTGAGCATCTTGGCCGCTTCCATCACCTTGGCATGGATCTCGGGCTTGGGCATCTTGCGCAGACGCAGGGCGAAGGCCATGTTCTCGTACACCGACATGTGCGGGTAGAGCGCGTAGCTCTGGAACACCATGGCGATGTCGCGGTCCTTGGGCGCCACCTCGTTGAGCCGGCGCTCACCGATGCGGATCTCGCCGCCGCTGATGTCCTCCAGCCCGGCGATCATGCGCAGGGTGGTGGTCTTGCCGCAACCCGAGGGCCCGACCAGGACCATGAACTCCCTGTCGCGAATCTCGAGGTTGGCGTCCTTGACCGCGTGATAGCCGTTGTCGTAGATCTTCTGGAGATCCTTGATGAGGATGCCTGCCATGGCTCAGCCCTTGACCGCGCCCGCGGTGAGGCCGCGGACGAAGAGACGAATGGTGAACAGGAAGAGGATGACCAGGGGGATGGCGGCGATCGAATAGCCGGCCATCAGCTCGCCCCACATCTTGACGTACTCGCCGTCGAGGCGCATCAGGCCGACCGGGATGGTGAGCATCTGGTCGTCGCGCAGGAGGATCAGCGGCATGATCAGGTCGTTCCAGGCGCCGAGGAAGTTCATGATCGCCAGGGTGCCGATCACCGGCCCGGACAGCGGCAGCATGATCGACCACATCTGGCGCAGATGGCCGGCGCCGTCGATCGAGGCCGATTCGAACAGCTCCTTGGGGATCTCCTCGATGAACTGGCGCAGGATGAACACGCAGCTCACCTGGCCGCCGATGCCCGAGAGCAGCACCAGCGCGGCGAGGTTGTTCACCAGGCCCATCGAGCTGATCAGCTTGAAGGTGGTCACCAGCGCGGCGGCACCGCCGGGCAGGAACATGGTGGCCATCAGCGCGTAGTAGACCAGTTCGCGCCCCGGGAAGCGGTAGCGGGCGATGACATAGCTGGTGGGGATGCTGATGGTCAGGCACAGCAGCACCGAGCCCACCGCCACCACGATCGAATTGGTGATGTAGTGGCCGACGGTGTTCCAGCCCTTGGTCCAGTTGGCCCAGCACCATTGCGAGGGCGCATCGAACCACCAGGGGTTGGTGGTGTACTGGTCGTTGGTCTTGAGGCTGATCATCAGCATCAGGAAGAACGGCACGAAGGCGAAGAACAGCACGCAGCACAGCAGGGCGTGCTTGCACCATTCCTTGAAACGGAGGTGGGACTGGTGGGTCATGTCACTTGTCCACCTTGAGGTGCCTCTGGTACACGATGGTCAGGAACAGGATGAGGGTGAACATCACCATGCCGAGCGCGCAGGCATAGCCCATCTCGCTCTGGATGAAGGCCTTCTGGTACATGTACAACCCGGGGGTGAGGCCGGCGTTGTCGGGTCCCCCGTCGGGACCGAGCAGGATGAGGAAGAAGCCGTATTCGTTGAGGGTGCCGATGGTGAGGAAGATGAGGTTGATACGCACCTGGGTCAGGATGAGCGGGATCTCGATGCGGAAGATCTTGCCCCAGAAGCCGATGCCATCGAGTTCGGCGGCCTCATAGACCTCCTTGCTGATGTTGGCCAGGCCGGCGAGGTAGATCAGCACGCCGACGGTGCCGATCCAGGGGAAGCCCCACACGATCACCGCCGGCACCACCAGCTTGCTGTGGCCGAGCCACGACGGGTTGCCGTTGATGAAGGCGTTGGTGGGATCGACCCAGATCTTGGACAGCAGCACCAGCAGGCCGGCGGTGATCAGCACCCCGGCGGCGATGCGGGCGACCACGTCCTTGCCTTCGATCGAGTCGCGCTTGCGCAGCCATTCCACCAGCAGCGCGCCGCCGCCGAGCAGGATGAGCCCACGGGCGAGGAAGGGCAGGGGATTCTCGAAGGGATTGGGGCCCCAGGTGAGCACCGCGAAGGCCATCACCATCACCCACAGCATCCAGCGCCCGGGTATGGTCTGCACGCCATCGCGCAGCAGCAGCAGGACGAAGCCGAACACCAGCATGCCCCACAGCCCGCCGAAGAGCGGGGTGATGATCTGGGTGGGAAGCAGAAGGATCGACCACAGCGGGTTGGCGGAATTCCACACCAGCAGGTTGCCGTTCACGAAGGCGGCTAGGGCCGGCATGGCGGTGTCGAGGCTGTTGAGGACCGGCATCAGCCCGATGCCGTTGAGCAGCTTGTTGAACAAACCCACGTTGGGATCGTAATAGCCCTTCCACAGCAGCAGCCCGACCAGGCCGGGGATCACCATCGGCACCACGAACAGCACGCGGTAGAAGAACTGCCAGCGCTCGCTCTTGAGCCGGTGCAGCACGATAGCGGTGAAGATCGACGGCCACATCTTCACCAGGTTGGCCGCCAGCAGCACGCCGATGAGCGAGAACGCCGCCCAGTAGCGCGGATCCCCGCCGCCGAAGATCTGCTTGAAGTTGTAGAAGAGGCGGAATTCCTCGACCGCGCCGCCATCCCACTTGTAGAGCGAATACTTGACCGTCTCGAGATTGGGGAAGTAGGTGAAGATCGCCAGCCCGGCGATGGTGGGCAGCATCATCAGCCAGAGCATGGCGACGAAACGGGCGCGCGGCCACCAGCGCGCCATCGAGCCGGCACCGTCGACCGGGATCTCGATCGTCCCGGCGGCGGCGGCGCGCCGGGTCTCCCCGGTACGGGGGGTGCTATCGCCGCTCATCGGTTCGGCTCCGGGAAGGGCTTGTTGGTCTTGGCTCCGATGGTCTGCAACCAGATCAGGCGCAGATCCTCGGCGTTGGTCCGCACCACCTGGGTGGCGAGCAGGGTGCGGTATCGCCGGTCGGCCTCGGCCTGATCGGCGCCGGCGATCTGCGAGATCGCGCTCTGGACAGCCAGGGTGCGCTCGAGCGTGCGCAGGTAGACCTTCTGATTGTCGTAGAATTCCGACCAGATCACCGGTTCGCCGATTGCGGGATCGGCGTAGGCATTCTTGACCTTGGCGATCACCTGGGCGGCATCAGCCTCGCCGCTCAGCAGCGACTGCATCTGGCCATTGAAGATCGATGCCACCTGCTTGCCCTCGGCGCCATCAGGCACCCAGGTGGTGGGCTGGATGCCATCCAGGCGCGGGACGTAGGCCGCCATGCGCGCATCGGGCGAGGTGCCGATGATGTTGGGCACCCAGTCGGCGGCGCGGTTGTAGCGCTGGTTCTGCACGTAGCTGGTCAGGTAGCGCAGGAAGTCTATGGATTCGGGGACGTTGCCGAACTTGTAGACGCCGAAGGAGTTGCCGCCGGTCTTGCTCGCCTCGCTGGCGGGGTGCTTGACCGGGTCTCCCCATCTCTCGCCGGGAGCCGGCAGCGGGAAGTCGGTGATGCCCATGCGGAACTTGCCCGCGGTGAGGCGGAAGAGGGTGCCGGCATCCCACGAACCGGTGAGGTGCATCGCCGCCTCACCCTGGGTGAACAGGTAGGTGGCGGAATCGCGCTCGAGGGCCAGGAATCCGGGCGGGAACTGGTTGGAGATCGCCTGGCAGGCCTCGGTCAGCTCGACGAAGGGCTTGTCCTCGAGGTTGAACACCCCGCTGCCGAAGGCGCCCCAGCCCTCCATCGCGCCCACGATGCCATCACGGTTGAGGTCGAGCTGATCGCGGTAGCAGGCGAAGAACGGCAAGTTGTAGCTGTCGAAGTGGTTGACGTTGTAGCGGGTGCCGGCGATGGGGGTGATGCGCCTGCCCTGCTTGTCGCCGTAGGCCTTGATCTTGGCGCAGATGTCGAGCAGCTGCCCGAGGGTGCGCGGCGGCTCGTCGCTGCCGGTGGCGGCCTTGAACAGGTCCTTGTTGTAGGACAGGCGGCCCGCGTTGACGAAGTTGGTGGGGATGGCGTAGATGCCCTGCAGGTCGATGTCGAAGGTGCTGCGCATGCCGTCCATGGCGGTGTCGCGCCAGGGCAGCGCCGGCAGGGCCCGCGCCAGTTCAGGGTCGATCTCGGCGCCAGCGAGGAATTCAGGGGAATTGTAGGGGTTCGGTTCGCGCACCTGCTCGTCGAGCGAGAGGAAGAACTGCGCCTTCTGCGCCCCGTTGATCTTGTTGGCGAAGCCCATCGAAATGATGTCAGGGGCGGAGCGCGCCAGCAGGTTGGTATTGATCAGCTGGCCATAGACCTTCTCGGTCACAGGCACCTGCACCACCTCCACCGGCTTGGCGATCTCGCCCCGCTTGAAGCGTTCCGCCATCAGCTTGTTGTAATCGTCGATGACGATCTGCAGGGCTTCGCGGTAGCCGCCCTCGAGCTGCCAGTGGGCCATGCGCACGATGGTGCGGGCGCCGCTGTAGTAGTTGCGCTGGATCGAAGCGACCTTCCACAGGCTGACCGATACCGCGCTGATCACCACCAGCACCCCGAGGGTGTTCCAATTGAGCAGCTTGCGCCAGGTTGACGGCGGGCGGTACTCGCTCTCGGCGGGTTCGCTCACGGCTTTGCCTCCTTGACGGGGGCGACGGTGGCACCCGGCCGAGCGGCGCTCTTGCGCGCCACGGCCGTAGGATCGAAGAGACGGATGGGGGGCGGCTCGACGCCCAGACGCTTGAGCTCCTGCTGGGATTCCCAGGCCGACCCGCTCTTGGGGTAGTCGATGATGATCTTGCGGTAGTAGCGGATGGCCAGATCGCGGTCCTTGAGCTGCTCCTCGGCCAGGCGGGCGATGCGCCAGCAATACTGCCATTCCCGTCCATCGCAGTCAAACCCGCGCCGATCCGCCTCGACCAGGCAGGCTACCGAGTTCTTGGCATCCTTGAGGAAGGTCCAATGCAGTTCGCTCAGGTACTGCAACATGATCGCCGCCTTGGGCTCGTCCGGGTGGGCCTTGAGCCAGGCATCGATCACCGCGATGCCCTTGCGCACATCCGCCGGATCCAGGGTCTGAGCCCAGGCGGCAGCCAGGCGCAGGCACGCTTCGCCCGCTTCGGGGCGCTGCGGCCAACGCGTCATCACCTGCTGATAGACCTCGCGTGCCTTGGCCAGATCCTCCTTGTCACCGAAATAATCGCTCAGTTCGGCCAAGCGACCAAGCCGAAGCAAGGATTGGACCGCCTCTTCTCCCTCGCCTGCATCCGCCAACTGAAGATAAAGGCTCTCAGCCTCGCTGATGCGTGCCTCACTGGCCGGCTGCCATTGATGGCAGGCCACCGCCTGGGCGAAGGTGGCTTTCCGACGGACCTCGCTGCCCGCTGGCGCCTTGGCTCGCACCAAGGCGAAGGTCTCGTATGCCTCTGCAAATTCGTATCGGCCCAACTCGTCCAACCCCTGCTCGACCAATTGCTCTGGGGTCTTGTTGACGGAGGCCCCACCGACGCCGCAGCCGGCAATGACGGCAGCGGCAACAACCAGCAGCGCCGGGGCGAGGAGACGACGGGCAGGATGTATGGACGGGTTGGTCATGAATTCCGGCCCCAAACGAGGGGAAACGGAGACTAAGGTCTAAAAAGGACGATCAAGGCGAGATGGCACCGGTTGCATAGCGCCGTCCCACGAGCGGACGGCGGAGCATCGAGGCCCGATGATTGTACCTGGATGGACCGCGAACGTTGAGGGGCAATACCCCCGACCGCCGTTCAGTTGCGGCGTGCAGCAACCGCGGCACGCACCCGACGCAACCCCGCCAGGGCCTGTTCAGCCTGTTCCAAGGCATGCTCCAGGGCTTCGCCACAATCCGGGCTCTGGCCGCGCACCACCACCTGGATGTCGTGTTCGGCGGCGGCGAAGAGCAGCCGGCAGTCCGAAAGCTGCTCGCGCTCGCCCATGGTGAGCTTGAGCGCCGCCATGGTCAGATCCCCAGCGCCCGACGCTGCTCGGCCATCACCTGGGCGATGCCGCCAGCGGCGGCGTCGAGCAGTTCATCAAGGCGGGCGCGGTCGAACACCCCGTGCTCGCCGGTGCCCTGCACCTCGATGAAATCGCCGCCGCGCATCACCACGTTCATGTCTACCTCGGCCCGGCTGTCCTTGATGTAGTCGAGGTCGACCTCGACCTTGCCCTCGACCACCCCCACGCTCAGGGCCGCCACCTGGCCGAGCAGCCAGCCGCCGGTGCCCTCGCGCTTGTGGTCGCGCGCCAGCCGGCCGAGGGCGTCATGGAGCGCCACCCAGGCGCCGGTGATGGCGGCGGTGCGGGTGCCACCGTCGGCCTGGAGCACGTCGCAGTCGATGGCGATGGTCACCGGCGGCAGCTTGTCGAGGTCGACCGCGGCGCGCAGGCTGCGCCCGACCAGGCGCTGGATCTCGACGCTGCGCCCGTCCTGCTTGACCCCGTCACGGCGCTTCCGCGGGCTGGTGGAGCCGGGCAGCATGGCGTATTCGGCGGTCAGCCAGCCGGCGCCGCTGGCCTTGCGGTGGGGCGGCACCTCCTTCTCGATCGACACCGTGCACAGCACCCGGGTGTCGCCGAACGAGACCAGGCAGGAGCCGGCGGGATGCTTGACGAAGGAGCGCTGGAAGGAGATGGGACGCATGTTTTTCCTGGTTATCCGCGCAATTCGATGGCGCGGCGGTAGGCGGCGAGATGACCCTGGGCGCAGCGCGCCCAGGTGAAGGTGCGGGCGTGGTCGCGGGCGCGCGCGCGCGCCTCGGCCGACAGGTCGAGGGCGCGAGGCAGGGCCGCGGCCATGGCCTCGACCGAATCCGGATCGGCGGTGACGGCATGGCCGCCGGCGACCTCCGCCAACGCGCCGCGGTCGCTGGTGAACACCGGCGCACCGCAGGCCATGGCCTCGAGCACCGGCAGCCCGAAGCCCTCATACAGGCTGGGCAGGCACACCGCCGCCGCGCCGGCGTACAGCCCCGGCAGGTGGGCGTCGGGCACGAAGTCGACCACCCGCACCCAGTCGCCCAGGGCGCAGGCGCGCACCGCCTCGGCCACCGCCGCGCTGGCATCGCTGGCGCCGCCCGCCAGCACCAGCGGCAGCCGCCCGCGCAGGGTCGAGGCGGCATAGGCCCGCACCAGCGCCGGCAGGTTCTTGCGGATGGCGATGGCGCCGACATAGAGCAGATAGCCCTCCGGCAGGCCCAGCGCCGAGCGCGCCGCCGCCACCGCCGCCGGCGGCTGGGGGGCGAACCGCCCGTCGATGCCGTGCGGCACCGCGACGATGCGCGCGGGATCGACGCCGAGGTGGGCGATCACGTCCTGGCGGGTGGCCTCGCTCACCGCCACCAGCAGGTGGGCGCGCGCCGCGCTCTGGGCATAGTGGACGCGCGCCCGCGCGGCGAATGCCGGGCTCGACCAGCCCACCGCCATGGGCAGGCAGTGGAACACGTCGTGGATGGTCGCCACCCGCGCGCACGGACCCCAGCCCGGCACGCGCACATCGGTGCCGTGGACCACCTCGGCGCCGCAGCGCCACGGCCACAGGCCCTCCTGGTACCAGCGGATGGCGGCGCCGCCGGGGCGGTGGCACCAGCCGCGCTTGCGCCAGCGCGACAGCCGGCACCACGGCTCGACCTGCACGCCGGCCGCGACCAGGGACTCGGCCAGGTCCACGGCATAGCGCGCCACCCCGGAACGGTGGCGGTGGCAGGTGGGGGTGACGTCGTAGGCGATCCTCACGGCGCCTCGTCCTCGCCCGCCAGGGCCAGGCCGAGCACCGCGTCGACCGCCACGCTGAGCGCCACCACCACCCCCAGGCGGCCGTCGAGGAAGCCGCGTTTGAGCACGTAGCTGCGCACGAAGCCCCAGGCCGCGCGCGCCAGCAGCAGCGTGGCACCGGCGCGCCGGCCGCGGGCGCGGTAGGCCGCGGCCTTGGCGCGGGAATAGGGCGGCATGCGCCCGAAAACGTCGGCGCAGTCGCGGAAGGTATAGTGGATGATCGACCCGGGCAGGTCGCGCACCGGCCCGCCCGCCACCACCGCCTCGTGGATGCGCACCTCGTTGAAGTTGGCGCGGGTGCGGTTGAACAGCCGCAGGCAGCGGTCGGGGCTCCACAGGCCATGGCGCACCTCGCGCGCCCCGATGTGGTTGCGCCGGCGGATGCGGTAGCCGATCGCAGGATCGCCGAGCGCCAGGGCGCGGATCGCCGCCGCCGCCTCGGCGTCCAGCACCTCGTCGGCGTCGAGGGAGAGGATCCAGTCGTGCCGGGCCATGGCCACCGCCGCGCGCTTCTGCGGCCCATAGCCCAGGAAGTCCTGGTGCTCGACCCGCGCCCCGGCGGCGCGGGAGATCTCCAGGGTGCGATCGGTGCTGCCGGAATCGAGCACCAGCACCTCGGCGCACCACGCCACCGCCGCCAGCACCTGGGCCAGGTGCCGCTCGCCATCCTTGACGATGATCACCGCCGAGACGGGCGCGGGCATGGGGCGGCACGGTGGCCGGGCGCGCCTCGACTCAACCGGGAATGCGCCGGCGGCCGCCCGGGGGGGGACGACACGAAAAAGCCCGGCCGGCGGGCTGCCGGCCGGGCTTCGAGCCACAGCGATCAGTGCTGCGGCTTGTCCGATTTGTCCGACTTGTCGGACTTGGGGGGCACCGCCAGGCGCCTGGAGCTCTCGTCATCGGATCCGAGCTTCTCGACGTCCATCAGGGACACGTGCCCCTTGACCCAGCCGTCATCCAGCGGGTTGTTCACGCTGTTCTCCAGGTCCTTGAACATCCGCCGGGTGTCGATGAAGCCGCCGATCATGAACCACACCGTGGTGATGATGCCGACGATCCCCGCCACCACCATCGAGGTGTAGAAGAAGTACTGGGTCCACCACGAGGTCGGCCAGGGCCAGATCAGGTTCCAGATCAGCACCACCACGAAGCAGATGATCACCTGGTAGACGAACGACCACATGAACACCGACCAGATCAGGATCTTGTCGCCCTTGGAGCACTCGGGCGAGAGTCCGATGAGCTTGGCCATGAAGGTCTTGAACGATTTCGTCTCCTCGGTGACATGCTGGTCGCCATCGGTGTTGTACTGGCCGCGGTGCAGCATGCGCTCCAGGTTGTAGGCGCCGCGGTAGGTCAGCAGCGAGACCGCGACGTAGGCCACCATACTGAAGAGGGTGGCGATCACCGAGATCTCGATGGAGTTGATGGGGAACTTCACCGCATCCATCTTCCACTGCACATAGGGAGCGGTGTGCTTGGTGGCCGCCTCGAGGAAGGCGCCGATGCCCTGCGTCCAACCATGCGCATCGATGAAGGGATAGACGTGGGCCGCCCAGGTCTGCTGCACGATGATCGCCGCCACCGAGATCACCGCACCGGTGATGATCGAGGCGTAAGCCCCGGCGGTGTTGCCGAAGCGTGAGTACAGGCCGCCGAGGATCACCGAGCCGGCGCCGCCCATCCAGATCGAGAGCACGATGGTGGTGAACATCACGATGAAGTCGACCGAGCGGAAGAAGAGCGAGAAGACGAAGAAGAGCACGGCCACGATCACGCCCCCGGCGCGCAGCCAGGTCATGTGCCGCTCCGGCGTCATCGGATTCTTGTGCAAGGGCAGCACCACGTCCTGGATCAGGGTGGAGGAGCTGTTGAACATGCGCGAGGTCTCAGTGGCCAGCATCATCGTCACCATCATCAGGCAGAACATGCCGAGCATGCCGGTGGGCAGCAGATGACGCATCACCAGCGGCATCATCATCTGGTGGTAGGCGGTGCGGAAGCTCTGGAAGATGTCATTGCCCTTGGGATCGTGCCCGAAGGTGTCGCCGGCCGCCTGCATATAGGGCGTGTCGGCATTCTTCTTATGCGAATAGGGGTCGTCGACGCCGATGGTGTGGGTCGAGGGCGGGATGGCGGCCAGGTTCTCGGCCAGCTTCTGCCTGGTCTCGACATCCGGCACCACCGCCTCCGCCGCCTTGCCCGCCAGTTCCAGGCGCGCCTCGCGGGACTGGACCGCGAAATCCTTGTGGCACATGAAGGTGATCACCGCCAGGGCGATCACCAGGGCCATCAGGCCGGAGAAGCCGCCGCGCCAGGCGCCGAGCACGCCGGCCATCTTCTGCTCGTGCGGGGTGCGTCCGGCATTGGTGCCGTCATTGCCCAGCCAGTTGCCGCGGTTGATCACGCTGAGCGCGATGCCGGCGATCACCATGAACAGGTTGAAGTCACGCAACTGGCTGGCATCGAACGGGTTGAGGAAGCTTTCCCCGGCCACGCGATCGGCCATGACGGGAGCGATCTGAACATCCCACGAGAAGTGGTAGAGGACGAAGACGACGATGATGACGAAGATCGGGTAGCTCAGCAGGCCCTGGATGGTGTCCGTGACCAGCAGCGACAGGCGGCCGCCGTTCCACATGATGACGATCGACATGGTCAGCACCGAACCCACCACGATGGAGAAGGTCGGGATGGTGAAACCCAGCACCGTGATCTTGTGGGGCAGTCCCAGGAAGTAGATGAAGAACCCGGCGGCGATGGCCGGCGCGATGCCGTTGCAGAGCATCTCGGCAAGCGTGCGCACGGAGGCGGCGAAAATGCGGAACGAGCGGCTGTAGCGCATCTCCAGGAACTGGCCCAGGGAGAGGGCCTTGGTCTCGCGGAAGCGGTAGATGCAGAAACCGGTGAGCCCGAGGATCATGGCGACCGGCGCACCGAGCATGTACCAGAACGCCATGGCGAAGCCGGCCTGGTATTTTACCTCAGTCATACTAACCAGATACATGATGCCCAGGCCCGATTCCAGACCGGCAACGCACATCACATAACGGCCAGCCACGCGCCCTGCGGCGACATAGTCGGACACCCCTCGGATGTATTTGCGGCAGTAGATTGCCAGACCAAGGACGAATATGACGGGAAAGGCGACGATCGCCCAGTCGATCCATTGCATGTGGTCTGCTTCCTTGTGCTCTCTGGTGGGGAGGGGTGGGCGGGGTATGCTTGGCGGCCGGCGCCGCGTCGGCTATTTCAGCGGAATTACCGCAAAAAGGATACCCTGCTCCTTGACGATCGTCGGGGTGATGGCGACGGGAGGGCGGGAGGCTATACGCGTTGTCATAGCATTCCAGGGCTCCCCCCTCCATTCATGCATGGCCGTGCCACAAGCCCCTGACAACGAGGCCCACTTGACGTCAGATCAATCCCTGAAGTAGCCGTTGATGAGCCATAGTTGATGGTCGACAGGCCAAATGACAACCGGTTGTCTAACACTCTTTGGTCCACCTTGCGGGCAACCCCATGCGCCGCGCGCCACCCAGCGGCGTTATGCTGGTTGCTGGGCCTTCACGCTCGGGCTGCCTGGACTGGATGCGATCTGCCCGCGCGTGCCGCTGGCGCGCATGTCAGAGCGCAGCCGTAGGTAGATGCCCCAGGCCTTGCCGCCATCGGCGTCGAGTGCGATGGCCAGTTCGTTGGCGCCGGAACGCGGCGCGAGCGGGATGGCGGCCATGTCGCGCAGCGCCGGATTGGCTCCACTGCGGTCGGTGAAGACCTCGACGCCGTTCAACCACACCCGCACCGGACCGTCATAGCCCAGCAACGCGGTCGGCACGGTCGGCTCGGCCGCATGGACCGCGGTGAAGCGGTGCACGAACCACGCGGTGCCGGCGGCGCGCTCCTGCAGTTCGCGATGCAGGTCGCAGAAGTCGCCGGCGAAGGCGCGCCGCGGCAGCGCCAGCCCGGCGGGAGGCGCGGCGATGCGCGCGACCGGGCCGTCGTCGCGGATGCCCGCCTCGAGATCGTTGATGAACGGGCCGTATTCCGGTCCGCATGGCCCGAAGTCGGGGATGCGGTTGCGGTCGGCCAGCACCACCGCGCGCAGCAGGCCGGCCAGGCGCCAGTCGGTGCTCTCCAGGCGCAGCAGGAAGTCGGTGAAGGGACGCCCGGCCTGCGGGTTCCAGCAGCGCTCGGACATCGCCGCCAGGTGGCGGCGCAGGGCCGGGACCTGGTCGCCCTCGAGCATCTCCCAGGAGCACATCATGGCCCCGAGCAGGGCGGGGTCGGCGGCCGGCAGGGCCTTGGCGAAGGGGTGGCGCCTGCCCGCCAGCGGGCGCGCGAAGAAGGGGTCGAGGCGGTCGCAGGCGGCGAAGGCCGGCGCCTGCGCCAGCGCGTCGGGCACGCAGCTGAGGGCGTTGCCGCCGAAGATCCCGGGATACCACTGATGGACCAGCGGCAGCGGGCAGGTGGCGTTGCCGGGCACCACGTAAAGCGGCCCCCACGACGAGTTGATCACCTGGTGGCCACGCGCGATGGCCTGCTCGGGCTGGAGGTATTCCACGTCGAAGAACTGCACGATGACGTCGAACGGGATGGGGATGACGCCTTCGGCGGCGAAGCCCTCCCACACGATCATGCGCCGGCCGCGGGCGGTGACGAGGCCGTGCATGCGGGCGATGAAATGGCGGTAGGCCTCCTCGATGGAGGTCAGGCCGCGCTCGCGCAGGAAGGCGGCGCAGTCCCGGCACCTGGCCCAGCCGTCATAGGCGACCTCGTCGGCGCCGATGTGCACGAACGGCGTGCGCGGGAACACCGCCAGGATCTCGTCGAGCAGGGTGGCCAGGACCGCGAAGGTGCGCTCGCTGACCGGGTTGACCACCGGCGCGCCGGTGGGCGGATCGGTGGGGCACAGCCGGCGCAGGGCCTGGTTGGCGTGGCCGGGCACGTCCAGTTCCGGCACGATCACCACCTGGTGGCGGGCGGCGAACGCCTCCAACTCGCGCCAGTCCTCCAGGGGCAGGTGGCGGCCGGGGGTCGCCAGATCGGGAAAGGCGGTGCTGGGGAAGGCGAAGGCCTCCACGTCGGCGAGGTGGAGTTGCAGGAACCGTACCTTGTAGAACCAGCACAGCACCACCACCTTCTTCAGGGTGACCAGGCTGTGGGGGTGGCGGGCCACGTCGACCATCAGGCCGCGGTAGCCGAACTGCGGGGCGTCCGCAACGCGCATCAGCGGCAGCCGGCGCTCGGCGTGCTCGACCACCAGGGCCTGGACCAGGCTGGCGGCGGCCCAGGCCACCCCGGCGGCGGACCCGCCGGTCAGGGTCGCGCCGCCCTCGACCACCGCGAGGACATGGGCCTCCTCGGCCAGGGCCGGATCGAGCGCGAGCACGATCCCGGCCTGGGCGGGATCGGCCACCACCGCAGGATCGAGGCCGCCCAGGCCGGCGGCGCGCAGATGCCCGGCGAGGAGCGCCGCGAGATCGGCGAGGGCGGGATCGCGCACCGCGATGCTCACCGCCGCCGGCAGGCGCCAATGGCCGCCGCAGGCCGACAGCTGGCGCGGCGGCGGGATCAGCGCCGCCGCGCCGCGCGGGAAGGATTCGGGGTGATTCGCATTCTGCACCATGACCTCCCCGGCTCAGAACTGGCCGTCGACCATGTACGACAGCGCCTGGGTCGGCTGGAAGGCGGTGACATGGCCATCGAAGCACAGCGCGTTGGCCTTGCCGTTGTGGGTGAAGGACACGTAGTTCGCCACCGGACTGTCCCAGCAGGCGCCCTTCGCGGGCAGGGCCTCGCACAGCAGCACCAGCGAGGAGGCGCTGGTCCCGCTCGGCAGATGGCTGGTCCTGGGCCTGCCCCACTGGCTCCAGGCGTTCCAGGCGCACAGGTTGGGGGCATAGGTCGGCGACTGGTAGCAGACGTAGCCTTCGTTGTTCCGCACCGTGGCCCTGGCGGTGTTCGGGCAGACGGTGATGGCCGGGCTGTGGCACCAGCCCAGGCCGGCAATGCAGGCCGCCTCGCTCAGCGGCACGAACTGCCCACGATAGTTCATATTGCCGCCGCTCTGGGCCTGCTCCACCCCACCCGCCCACAGGCGCGGCAGACGCCCCTCCCAGTCTTCGGCGTAGATGGCATAGGCCAGGTAGACCTGGCGCATGTTCGCCTGGCAGCTGGTCGTGCGGGCCGCGCGCTGGACCAGGCCGAGGGCCGGCATGAGCATGCCGGCCAGCACCGCGACGATGGCGATGACCACCAGCAGCTCGATCAGGGTGAAGGCGGCGCCCCCCGGCAGTCTGCAACGGCTCACCATGGCACCGGCACCGGTGCCGTCTGGCCGGCCGGGATGCCCAGGCGGCGCAGACGCAGGTAGAAGCCCCAGGCCCGGCCGCCGTTGAGCGCCATCAGCACGGTCACCGGGTGGCGGCCGCGCGCCAGGCGCACGCGCAGCAGGCGGTCGTCGGGCAGGGCGGGATTGCTTCCCGCCAGGTCGGTGTGCACCTCGCGCTCGCCGAGCCACAGCCGGAAGGGGCCGTCATAGCCGGTGCGCACCTCCACCGCCATGTCGGCCGGGATCTCGACCTCGCTGTGGAAGGCGGCGTGGCCGGTACGACCCAGCCATTCGGCATGCATGTCGGCGAAGATCGGCTCGAACCTGCGTTCCTGGGCGCGCGCATCGTCGGCCGGCGGCCGCGGCAGGCCGCCGATGTCCTCGCCCGGTTGCAGCGGGGTCACCCGCCAGCGGCGGAACCAGAGGCTGAGCCCGGCCGGCATCTCCACCGGCATGGCTGTGAACACCGGCAGGCCCATGCCGCGGCGGTCGTGGATGGTGCACACAGGGTCGGTGCCGCGGCCATAGCAGACCTGCAGCGGACCGGTCACCCGGCAGGTCAGCAGCAGGCGCACCCGGTCGCCATCCAGCTCGGTCTTGTGGATCAGCTGCAGCACCCGCCCAGCCTCGTCCAGCACGCTGAAACCGCGAGGCAGTCCGGCGGATTCCAGCCCACCGAGCACGTTGGCGAAGCGCACCTCGACCGCCAGGTTGCGGTCGCTGCCGAGCGGCAGCAGGCGCGCCGACAGCGGCTGGATCGCCGGCCGCTCGCGGCGGTCGCGCAGCACCAGGCGGCCGGCGGCCGAGGCCATGCGCGCCGCCAGCAGCGCGTTGCCGTTGCTGCCGATGTGGATGCTGTCGTCCATCTCGAGGTCCACCGCCGGCACCACGTCGAGGCGGGGGATGATCTGCGGCAGCAGGCGCTGCTGCTCCTGCAGGCGGTTCCAGGACGCCCCGTCCTGGGTGTCGCTGACCACCCGGGCGATCTGCACCGCGATCCACGGCAGGCGCGGCTGGCGCAGGTCGCGGCGCAGGCCGGCCACCAGCGCCTGCATGCGAGCGGTGTAGCCATCGACCAGCTGCGCGGTGGCGTCGCTGCAGCCCTGGTACCACAGCACCCCGGCAAGAGGCTGCCCGACCGCCTGCACGCTCAGCATCAGCGAGCCGTAGAGCGATTCGCCGCCGCGATTGCCCAGCGCGGGGTCCCATTCCGCCATGCCGGTGCCGCCGTGGGCGGTGGCGATCAGGCCCTGGGGCACGTCGCTGCGCTCCAGCATCAGCGTGCCGAAGAACACCCCGATACCGACCCCCTTGGCCTGGCGCCGGGCCTCGGCCTCGGCCTCCAGCGGGGTGAACGGGCGCTTGCGGGCGAGGGAGAGGTCGCAGCACTTCCAGTGCACCGCATCCGGCGAGGCATAGAGCTGGTGCAGGGGATCGCGCGCCTGGCGCCACACCCGGTCCATGCCGAAGCAGCGCACCAGGGGGTGCGGCGCGGGGGCAGCGGCGAGGTTGCCGACCCCCTCCATGTTGCTCTGCCCGGCCATCAGCCACAGGTCGCCGACGAAGACCGGATCCACCACCACCCGCTGCTTGGCGCAGGCCAGTTCGACCACGTAGGGGCCGCCTGCGGGCAGACCGGTGATCACCGCCTGGAAGCGCCCGTCCCGGGCCGCACCGACGCGCCGGGCGCGGAGCAGCAGCCTGCCGCCACGCCGGACGGTGGCGGTGACCGGACCGCTGGCGGCGCAGGTGCCGGTGATGGCGGCCCGCGCCCCGCGCGGGGTGCGCTGCAGGACGTGTCCGGGCAGCAGGCCGTGTTCGATGCGCATGCGATGCCTCAGCCGGGGATGGCGGCCACGCCATGAGGGAGGCCGAAGACGGTGAACTGCCACACCGCGATCGCCATCCCGGGCGGGGCGGCGAGGATCTCGAGGCGCACGTGGCGCACGCGCCGGGCCGGCCAGGTCTCGTAGGCGATGTGGCGGTCGATGGCGTTGTCGCTGCGGTCCACCAGCAGCGACCACTCCTGGCGGGCATGCTCGCGTCCGAGGATGCGGTAGCGGTAGGGGCCGGGCACCACCCCGGTGCGCCAGTCGAGGCCGCGGTCGGCGAACATCACCCGCGCACCGGCGGTCTCGAAGGCGGCGTGGAGGTCGCTTTCGAGCCACTGCGGCACCGCGGCGTCGGCGGCCTGCCACCAGGTGCGGATGCTGTCGTCGCAGGCGTAGAACGCCGGATGGCCGTCGCGCGCGCTCGAGGCGCTGCAGCCGGCGTCGACCGACAGCGCCACCAGGCCGAGCCGGCCGCCGCCGGCCGCCGGCGCCGCCCGCGGGGTGTCGCTGGGGCCGTCGACGTGCATCTCGCCCTCGGCGGTGAAGCGCACCGGATCCATGCCGATGCGCCGCTCCATGGGGTGGTCGATGCGCACCCGGCAGGTGTAGAAGCACCACAGGCCGCCGTCCGGCCCCTCGACCACCGAATGGTGGGCGCAGCCGTTCACCAGACCGTGCGCCCCCACCAGGATGGGATTGCGCCGCTGCGGACGGAAGGGACCCAGGGGCGAATCGCCGACATAGCAGCCCAGGGCGTAGTTGCGGAACTCGGTGCCATTGGCGCTGTATTGCAGGTAGTAGCGCCCACCGTGCTTGGTCAGCCACGCCCCCTCCAGCACCGGATTCAGGTGGTCCTGGTTGCTGCTGCCGGTGGCCTCCCAGGGATGCAGCCCGGGATTGAAGGCGACCAGCTCGCGCGGCGCCTCGGCGAAGCGGGTGGGGTCGTCGCGGCGCAGCCGCACACCGAAGATCGCCCCCGCCGCCGGCTTGAGCCGCCAGGGGTGGTCGGGCGACGGCAGATGGTCGAGGGCGAGGTTGCAGTAGCAGTACAGTTCGCCGTCGTCGTCGCTGAACAGGCAGGGATCGCCCCAACGCACCGGCCGGCCGGTGTGGTCGCGCAGCCAGGTGGGGTTGCCATCCTCGTCCAGCCCGCGCTCGCCCAGGCGTTCCCAGCTGCCGAGGGGATCGCGCGCGCGCCAGATCGCCGAGCCGTCCCACGACGAGCTCAGGTACAGCCAGTCGCCGTGCACCACCACGGTGGGGGCGTAGCCGGGATCGAAGGGCTCGATGCGGTGGTGGGTCCAGTCCAGCATGTCGTCGGAATGCCACAGCATGCCCGCCGACGGGAAGAGGTACCAGCGGCCCTTGAACCGCACCACGGTGGGATCCGCCATCTCGCGGAAGTGGCGGCCGGCGAAACCCGGCCGCAGGCAGTCGCGCCCGGCCTGGTAGTCGGGCAGCGGCAGGGGATTGCAGTAGGTGGCCGGCATGGCGTCCTGACCTCGGCTCGGGATGGAGAACGACGCCCCCACCTTATCCCGCGTCCTCTCGCCGGCCAAACTTCTTATGAGCTTGAAGAGGCTTGGCGGTGGTCACCTCGGCTTTTCACAAGCAATTACCCCGACATTTCTTACAGATCAGCGCCCGAACCCCATGGAGGCCCGCGTGGTTGCCGGCGGCACACGGACTTGAAGAACCCGCCTTCACCGCCCGGCGCGATGGCGGGCGCGGAAGGTCGAGGGCGGGCAGCCGGACGTGCCGCCGGCCAACGTCGCGGTCATGGCCGAGGCGGCGCTGGCCTGACGATCAGGCGGGGTCAGGCCGATGGCGTAAAGCGCCGATCTGGGACCATGGCAGCGTCAGCGCGGCGTCGACGTGGGCGTCGACGCTCCGCAAGCGCCGTCCACGGCGCTCGATCAGCCTCAGCTTTACGCCATTGGGATCAGACCGCGCCCGGCCATCCACTCGCGGCAGCGCGCCGGCCAGGTGTGCACCGCGTGCGCCGAGGGGCGCAGGCCGTAGCCGTGGCCGCCGCTGCCGTAGATGTGCAGTTCGGCGTTGATGCCCAGGCGCTTGAGCGCCAGGTAGTAGGCGATGCTGCTCTCGCTCGAATGGCCGTCGTCGTGGGCGTGGGCGAGGAAGGCCGGCGGGGCGCCGGCGGCGGGCGTGACCTCGGGCGCCATGGTCAGGGTGCCGTAGTCCACCAGCCAGGCGGGATAGACCAGCACCGAGAAGTCCGGCCGGCAGGCGGCCTGGTCGGCGGCATCGCCGGCCGGGTACAGCCGCGGCAGAGCGCCGGCCGAGGCGCAGGCCACGCAGTTGCCGCCGGCCGAGAAGCCGAGCGCGCCGATGCGGTCGGGGCGGATGCCCCATTCGGCGGCGCGGCTGCGCACCAGGCTGAGGGCGCGCTGCAGGTCCTGTACCCCGGCCTCATGGCGCGGGCGGTCGTGGCGCACCGGGCAGCGGTACTTGAGCAGGATGGCGGTGATCCCGCACGACAGCAGCCACTCCACGACCTCGGTGCCTTCCAGGTCCCAGGCCAGGATGTGGTAGCCGCCGCCGGGGCACACCACCACCGCGGTGCCGTTGCCGCGCCCGCCGGCGGGCTGGTAGACCGAGATGGTGGGCACGCTGACGTCGTTGGCGCGGGTGACGCCGCCCTCGGTGATCATCTGCTCGGGCTTGGCGGGCACGGCCGGCTCGCCGGGGGCGGGGCCGTCCCACAGCGGGAGGGTGAGGACGGGGGTGGGGGCGGTGGCGGGCATGCGGGAGCTTTCCCGCCGCACCCGGCCTGCCAAGCGGCGCTCAGCGCGTTGCCGAAGCCGAAGAAGGCAGGGCGGGCAGGCGCTCGATGCGGATGTTGTCGACCACCATCGCGCTCGGCGCCTCGTTGTGGCCGCCTGGCAGCAGGCCGTGCACGCGCAGTTCACCGAAGGTGCCTTTGGGGCGCTTCCAGGGCAGCACCGGCAGCGCCACCCCGTCGATCGCCAGCGCCACCGTGCGCGCCGCCCCGTCGACGGTGAACTCCAGGCGCTGCTTGCGGTTGGCGGCGTAGCGGCCGACCTCGACGCCGTTGTTGCGCAGGGTGCCGTCCTCGTGCCATTCCAGCTCGCTGACGTCCCACAGGTGGACGCCGCCCGAGATGGCGATGGTGCTCTTGGCGGCATCGAGGCCGACCCGCCAGCGCGCGTCCGGCGCGAGCAGGCGGCGGGGGATGGTGAAGCACAGGGTCGGCCCCCAGTGCGGCTGCTCGCCGTCGGTGAAGGCGAGCACCGCCGGGCGGGTCATCCCCGCCGCCTGCTCGACCACCTGCGCGCTGCGGGTGGGGGTGACGCCGCGCAGGAAGCGCGGGGCGCGCAGGGGCAGGCCGCGGTCGCCGGGCCGCTCGGCGGCGGCCCAGCCGTCGAAGTCCACCAGGCGCAGCTGCCCGCCCGCCGGCTGGTCGTCGAAGGTCACGTCGTAGACCAGCAGCGGCTCCTGCGCCGCGAGGGCGGTGCAGGCCAGCAGCAGCAGGGCCGGGCGGATCACGGCCTGGCCACCGGACGCACCTCCAGGGTGCCCCACTGGCCGGGCTGCAGCACCGCTTCGCTGGGCACGTCGTTGACGATGTGCGCCGCCTGGTTGAAGCGGTACAGGCGCACCACCCGCCGGCCGGTGGCGTCGGCCACGATCACCCCCACGTCGCCGAGGATCCGCCGCCCCTGCCACAGCGCGTCGGGGTCCTCGAACAGCGCCGCCACCGGCAGGGCCGCCTCGACCACGTAGCCGCCTTCGGCATCGGCCACCGCCACCTGCGCCCCCGGCAGGCGCTCGACCTGCTCGAACTCCACCTGGCGGTTGGGCGAGCTGAAGGCCAGCGGCCTGGCCGGGCCGCGCGCCTTGACCCGGTAGACCATCGCCACCCCCTCCTTGCCGCAGCGGCCGAGGACGATGCGGCAGTCGCTGGCGCCCGGCTCGGCGCGGCCGGCCACCGGCGCGGCATCGGTGCACAGGTGCAGGTCGACCGCGTCGCCGCTCAGGAACAGGCGGGCGGGATCCTCGCCGGCGTTGAGGTAGCCGCCGTTCTTGGCCACCTTCCAGGCGGCGTAGAGCCTGCGCCCATCGCTGCGCAGCATGACCTGGGCGCGCGGGGTGCCCTCAACCGGGCCGACCGGGGTGGCCGCGACCCCGGCCCACTCGTCGAGCCGGCCGTCCACCACCACCACCGCTTCCCGGCGCAGCTCGATGGCGACCGCTGCCGCCTGCCTGGCGCCGGCATCGCGCTCCTGCAGGCGGGCCTGGGCCCTGCCCACGTCCTCGGCCGACACCGTGACGGTGGTGGCGAAGCGTCTGACGGTGTCGAGCCCGTCGATGGCGAAGAAGTGGTGGACGTTCTTGCCGTGCGCCAGCACCACCCGCCCGTCTTCAAGGCGGTTGAGGTACTGGATGCACTCGCCGCGGAACATGTCCGGTCCGGGCTCGCCGCCCTCGGCGGGGTCGCGCAGCACGCGCCCGACATAGATGCCGTCGGTGGTGATCAGCGGCACATGCAGGCCGTGCCACTGGGTGGTCGAGAGCAGGCCGCCGAGCTCGCCGCCCGCGTCAACCGGCCCCATCACGCATTCGCCGTTGAGGTTGCCGAGCGGGCGCACGTCCTCGTTGCCGAGGATGCGCCACCACAGCGACCCGTCGGCGCGGAAGCTGTACAGGCCGGGGTCCTTGTTCTTCCAGCGGCGCGAGTTGGCCTCGACCACGGTGAAGATCTGGGCGGACGCGGCATCCACCGCCACCGCCTGGAACTCGCCGGCGGGCAGGCGCGCGGCCACCGCGGCCTGGGCGATGTCGAAGCGCGGCAGCCCGGCGTCATCCCAGCCGCCGAAGGGGATCTTCACCACCCGGTTGCCGTTGCCGCCGAGGTAGGCGTTGAAGCCCGCGTCGAAGCCGCCGGTGCTCCAGTAGACCGACCAGCTGCCGACCTCCTGGTCCACCGGCCGCCACTGGAACTCGTCCTCCTGGCAGGCCCCGTCGCGGTTGCGGTCGATCCAGATGTAGTTGTCCTTCGGGTGCTTCTGGAAGAAGGCCGGCCACGGGCTCTCGTGCCAGCGCAGCTGGGCCTCGCTCTTGCCGGTGGCGCGGCCGATGGCGCACAGCGGCTTCCAGGTGCCGTCGGCCTGGAGTTCGCCGAGCGCGAGGTGGTGCTGGCCGGCGGTCAGGAAGCGGCGCCCGCCGACGCTCAGGAAGCGCTTGGCGGGGGCGGCGTTGGCATGGAAGTCGAAGTAGAACGGCTGGTCGAGGCTGCGCCGGCGGTCGAGGGTCGCCAGCGGCCGGTAGCCCTCCTTGCCCAGGTCGATGCCGTACCACATGCCGGCGCTGATGGCGCGCGACGCATCCCAGGGCGCGATCTGGCCGCCGCAGGAGGCGCCGTAGAGCGTCCCGCCGTTGAACTCCTGCACCAGCCTGCCGCTGGCGGCATCCCACACGCTGACCCGGCGCGGGTGGTTGTCGTCCTCGGCCACCCACAGGCGGCCCCTGGCGTCGAGGGCGAGGCCGCGCGGCATGAGCATGCCGGCGGGATCATAGGCGCCGACCCACGGCCTGCCGCCGGGCTTGCCGATGGTGCGCAGGGCGCTGCCATCCTGGGCGAACACCCGCACGCACTGCACGTCGGCCCACTCCGAGACGTAGATGGCGCCGTCCCTGGCCACCGCCAGGGCCACCGGGGCCTTGAGGCCGCTGCGCACCACCGGGGTGGCGGCGCCGGTGGCGGGGTCGAGGCGCACCACCTGGGTGCCGCTGATCGCCAGCAGACCGCCGTCGGGCGCCGCGCACAGGCCGCCCGGCTTGTCGAGCTTCCACACCGCCTGCTCGGCCATGGTGGCGCCGTCGTAGACCTTGATGCAGCCGTCGCTGCGGAAGGCGACGAAGACCCGCCCCTTAAGCGCGGCCAGGCCGACCAGGTTGCCGCCGATCACCCGGCCGCTGAAGCCGTAGTCCTCGGAGATCGAGCGGGTGTCGAGCGAGAAGTCCCGGGTCGGCCACAGGTCCCACCACCAGCCCATGCGGGTGTTCGACGATTCGAGATTGGCGATGACGGTGAACGGTTCCTTGAGCGAGAACCCGGCGCGACGGCCGGTGCTGCGATCGAGGCAGGACACCGCGGTGCGGAAGGCGGCCAGATACTTGGCGTCCTTGGGCGGGCTGACGTGCACCTCGCTGGCCACGTACACCCTGCCGCCGTCGACCGCCACCAGGCCCACGCCGCAGTCGCCGTAGCCCTGGTTGGCGGGGGTGCCGAAGAAGCCCCACTTCTTCTTCCCGTCGGCATCGCAGCCGATCACCCCGTAGCCGTCCTCGGCCGCCGGCCAGCCCAGCACCACGCCGTCGGCGTCGGCGGCCACGCTGTTGGGATTGCCGTGGTCGCCGCCCCAGTCGCCGGTGCCGTCGTCGGTCTGCCAGGTCGGGGCGCCGGGGTTGTTGAGCGACGACAGGTAGCGCGCCGCCACCCCGGTGTGGTGCAGGCCGCGCACCTGGTAGGTCTTGGCCGGCGCCACCGCGCCGTCGTCGGTCAGACCGTCCCAGCGCGGCAGGCCCTGGCCCTTGCCGGCCTTGACCGCGTTCCACAGCCGGCGCACCACCCGGCGGGTGTCGGGGTCCTCGATCACCGCGGAATAGTAGCCGTCGCGCGGAGTCGTCACCGGCAGCGCCAGGCCACCACCGGACTCCAGGCGCGCGTTGAGGATGAACGGCAGGCGGTTGCCCTCCAGGCCGCTGAAGAACACGTCGAGGATGGCGCGCAACCTGCCGCCCTCGGCCAGGGGCTTGCCATCCCTGGTGATCAGCGCCCAGGGCAGGAACAGCTCCTGGGTGTAGCCGCCGCCGGGGGTGTCCTTGAGCGCCATCTGCGCGCCCGCGGTCAGGGCGTTGGCGAGCTTGCCCTCGTTGAAGCGCGCGCCGTAGACCATGCCGATGGTGCCGGTGCGGCTCTGGTCGTGGTACCAGGCGTCGATGTGGGTCACGCGGTCGGTGGCCAAGCGGATCTGCAGCGCATCGCCGCCGTCGTAGCCGTGGTCGGTGCGCTGGGGATCGCTGATGTTGAGGTGCGGCCCGGCGGTGCGCCAGCGCAGGCCGACGTAGAGGCCGGCGGGGGCATAGGCCCAGTGCACATCCACCGCATAGCGGCCGGGCATCAGGGTCGGCTCGGAGGCGATGGTGGTGGCGCTGGCGGCTTCCCACTCGCCGGGCGACAGCAGGCCATCGACGGCGATGGCGCCAGCAGGGACCGCGATCATGCGCGTGGTGCGGGTCTGCTCGTGGCCGAGGTACAGCACCGCCGGGTTGGCCGGGGCCTTGGACCCGGCCGGCATCAGCGCCACCTCGGCACCCAATTCGGGATTCATGCTCGGCTGGGTCATGTCCAGGTTGGCGAGCCCGTCGACGTAACCCCAGCACATCATGCCGCCCCAGCGGTTGCCCTGGTACTGGCCGGTGGCGTCGAGTTCGCGCAGCGCGGCCTGGTAGCCGGCGGTCGGATCCAGGCCGGCGAAGCACAGCTCGACCCCCACCCGGTGCACCGCGCTGTCGGCGAGGCGGCCGCCGAGCGCGCTCCAGGGGATGCGCACCTCCTGGGTGTAGGAGGTCGCTCCGGTGACGCGGAAGGCCTGGGCGATCTCCGCCACCGCACGCCCGGCCGCGAACGGCTCGGAGCCGCTCGCCAGCACCGCCCGGGCGGTGTCCGCGTCCTGGCGCCACAGCGCCAGGTGGGTCATGCCGCGCACCGGCAGGTGCAGCACCAGGCCGTCGCCAGGCGGGACCTGGGCCGCATCGCCGGTTCCGCTGAGCGGTCTGGGGGTGCGCCACCACACCGCCACGTACAGCGCCTGCTCGTCGTGGCGCAGCGCCACCCGCGCCGAGTAGTCGGCGAAAGCCGGCCGGACCAGCGCCGAATCCTCGCCGCCGCTCATGTCCAGGCCGAGGATCTTGGCCTGGGCCGGATCCCATTCGCCCAGGTCGCCGTCGACCGTGATCGGACCGGGCGTCACCGGCACCGGCAGCTCATCGCCGGCGACGCGGTCGCGACCGCCACCGGCGAAGGCCAGGGGCGCGGCGAGCAGCAGCAGGGTGGTGCAGACGGAGCGCAGGCGGGAATTGGTCATGATCGTCCTTCCGTGGGCGGGCGCAGGAACTCGGCAGCGGTCATCGTGCACGCCAGCAGGCGGCGGCGCAAAAAGTCTTTCCCTGGGCGGCAGCGCTCGGCCGAACCCGGTGGCGGCCAGGAAGACCCTTGTCGCCAGCGGCTTTGCATCCCGGCCACCGGGCCGGGTGGAGGGCCATTCTCCAGCCCCGGGTTGCACGCGGGCAGGGTCCTTGAAGAACCCCCGCCTCATCCAGGTGCCCGGGCGGTGGTGGCGCGCACACGGAAGGTCGCCGGCAACAGCACCTGGCGCGGCACCGGCCCGGGGTCCATGGCCAGGCGTGCGGCGGCCTGCCCCAGCTCCTCGAGCGGCAGCGCCACCGAGGTCAGCAGGTTGGCGCCGTCGGCACCGGGCAGGGCATGGGTGCCGTCGAAACCGACCACGCTCATCGCCGTCGGCACCGCCAGCCCTTGTGCGGTGAAATGCCGCACCGCCAGCAGCGCGATGGGGTCGTTGGGCGCGAGAAAGGCGGTGGCCTGCGGCTGGGCGGCCTGCAGCCGGGCCAAGGTGCTGGCCAACCGTTCCTCGGCAGTCCCGGGATCGGGCACCATGTGGCAGACCTGGAGGGCGCCGGGGTCGAGACCGCGGGCCGCCAGCTCGGCACGGAAGCCGGCGGTGAGCTCCGGCCGCTCCTCGATGGCGATGAGGCGGTGGTGCCCGAGGTCGAGCAGGTGGCCCATGACCTGGCGGCCCAGGCCATGGAAGTCGAGGTGGACGCTCCACGCCCCGGGGATGGCGCTGAGCAGGCCGATCAGCGCCGGACGGCGCTCGGCCGGCTGGCCGGCGAGCATGCCCTGCACCACCCCCAGCCAGCTCGGAGTGTCGGAGGTGATCACCGCCGCCACCTCGCCGCGCGCGACCGCGGCCGGCAGCTGGCGGTCGATCAGGCCGCCCGCCAGGCGCAGCAGCAGGTCGTAACCGGAATCCGCCAGCACATCGGTGATGCCGGTCCACAGGCGCAGGTGGTAGGGCGAACGGAAGCTGCAGGCGGGCAGGAAGCACAGCACCTGGCGGCGCGCGTCGCCCGGGCGGAAGCGTCGCCGCACCCCCTGGCGCACGGCGTAGGCGGCCCCCGGGCGGTAGCCGAGCTCGTAGGCGGCGATGCGGATGCGCTGCGCCAGCGGCGAATCGTCATCGCCGCCATGCTGGAGCACGCGATGGACGGTCGACTTGTGCACCCCCACCAGGGCGGCGATGCGTTGCAGGGTCACCGGCTGGGGCGCCGGGTCTTGGGCGGGCTGCGCCGCCGGGGACGGTGCGGCGGCCGGCAGCTCCAGCGCCGCCAGCCGGCGCTGGCGGAAGCGCATGCGCCAAGCGCACACCGTCTGCGGCGACACCGCCAGCGCGCGCGCGATCGCCACCCCGGAACGCCCCTCGGCCAGCAGCAGCAGGATGCGCGCCGCCCGTGCCAGCGGCGGCGGGCTCGCCGGCCCCTCCGCCAGGGCGCCCAGGGCCTGGGTTTCATCGGCGTTCAGGACCAGGGATGCGCCAGGACGGGCCATGGGGAATGATGCGCAGGAGCGGTGGCGGCCGGCAACCGTCTACGGGCTCAGGTAGCCGTTCAGGGTGTCGGACTGCTTGGCGATTGTGGTGGAGCCGATGTGCCCGTCGAAGCACAGCAGGTTCATCAATCCGGTGTGCGCGTAGTTGAAACGCACCGGCGCATCCCAGGGCTGGTGGTAGCCGCCGCTCCACAGCGGGTGGTTCTCGACCAGCAGCGGCATGGCCGCGGCCGCCACCGGGCCCAGGTGGTTCTTGGGGGAGATGAACTGGCTGCCGCTGTTCCACGGCCGGTGGTTGTGGTAGTAGGTCGGGGCGGTGTAGCAGATGTAGGTCTCGCCATGCTTCCCCACCTTCCCACGGGCGGTCGGGCACACGGTGATCGGCGGATGGTGGCTGCCCCATTGGCCACAGGCCTGCTCGTTCAGTTGACGCGACTGGCCGGCATGGACGTCGTTGGGGTTGTAGAGGGTGGGCAGGTTGGTGCGCGGCAGGGCGCCCTCCCAGTCCTCGGCGTAGCTGTGATAGGCGACGTACATCTGGCGCAGGTTCGAGCCGCACACGCTTTTCCAGGCCGCGTTGCGCACCAGGTTCACCGCCGGCAGCAGCATCGCCGCCAGGATCGCCACGATGGCGATCACCACCAGCAGCTCGATCAGGGTGAAGGCGCGCATGGAGCCCCCCGGGGCCAGGACAGCATACCCCGGATTTTCCGTCACGGCGACCCCACCAGAACCACATCTCCGAAGCCCTCGGTGGCCTTGGTGTCGACGCCGCGGAACCACAGGATGCGCCCGCGGCCGCCGCTGAGGAACTTGGGAGTGTCGGCGTCGTTCAGCACCACCCCCAGGGTCAGCACCTTGCCCACCGCCGGCGCGGCGGCGACGCCGATCTCGGCCCAGGGAATGGCGAGCTGGTAGTTCACCCCGCCGCGGACGCCGGTCGCCGCCACCGCTGCGCCCCAGCCCGGCACCCCACCGGCGCGCTCGGCCGGGAAGCGGCGGTTGAGCGCCGGCACCGGATCGTCCTTGGGCCGGTACAGCTCGTATTCGAAGCGCGGAGCGAGGTTGGAGAGGATGCCGTCGGGCTGCACCGCGAACTCGATCGAGTCGCCCATGAAGCCCCAGCCGTTGCGCTCGGTCTGCGGGAAGTGGATGTCGTCGAGGGCCTCGACCCCCAGGTAGAGGTGGCGGTCATCCCACAGCAGGCGCATCACGCCCTGGATGTCGTCCGGCCCGCTGTGGCTGTCGCCCGGCACCGAGGGCGGGGTGACCTCGCCGGGGGCGGTGCCGAAGGCGATGCGCGGAGCCGTGGCCCACGGGCCGCTCCAGCTGCCGTCGAGCGGCACCGCGGCGGCGGCGCGCACCGCGCAGGCGACGTTGAGCGCCGCATCGGCGGCGAACACCGCGCCCGAGGCGGTGGTGGCGGTGGCGGCGAAGGGTGTGCGCGCACCCGCCGGCAGGTCCTGGCGCATGGCCACGTCGACCACCGCCTGGCCGTGCGCGGGCACCGCCAGCTCGGCCGGGGCGGCCCCCGCCAGCGGGCCGCTGAGCGCCAGCCTGACGGTGGTGGCGGCATCCTGGTTGTTGCGCACGATCAGGCGCAGCTGCGGCTTGCCGGCCTGCACCGTGCCGTGGCCCAGGGCCAGTTCGATGCGGGTGCTGAAGGCGAGCTTGCCGCCGCCGAAGCAGTACACCGGCTCGGTGCCGATATTGAGCACCGCCACCCCGTCGACCGCCTGCACCGTCCGGCGGTTGCCCATCAGGTCCATCACCGTGAGCGCGCCGGTGGGCGCCTCGAGGGTCACCGCCTGGCTGCCGGCATTCGACCACAGCACCAGCAGGGCGCCGTCGCCGCGCGTCCATTCGCCGCAGGTCAGGCGCCCGCGCGAACGGTCGGCGACATAGGAGGCGTCGGCGAGGGCGTCGGCCATCACCGCATGGGCGACGAACTGCGGCCGCGGCTGCAGCTGCTCATTGACCATGGCGATGTCGTCCTCGCTGCCGCCGCGGGAGCGGAAGCCCCACATGGTGAACGACTTCAACCGCGGACCGGCCTTGATCGCCGGTTCCAGCCAGCCGCGCACCAGATTGGCCGCGCCCTCGCCCTCGCCGTAGCGGCGGGCCTCGCCGCTGATCGGCGAACGCTGCAGTGCGGTCTCCTCCTGCCAGATGCCCTTGGCGCCGTCGCCGTGGGCGTCGAAGACCGTGAGGTTGTTGAGGATGGTCATGGTCACGCCGAGGTAGGCGTTGAGGATGGCGCCGTCGAAGGCGTCCTTCCCGCAGGTCTTGTAGATGCGGTTGAGGGTCTTGCCTTCCCAGTCGGTGGCGATGTTGCCGACCAGCACCGGGATGCCCGGGGCCTCGGCCTTCAGGCCCTCGCTCAGCCCGGCGAGGATGGTGTCGTATTCCTCGTCGGTCAGGCGGTCCTTGCCGCCGCCGCGGTAGGGCGAGGCGGAGTTGGCCTGCTCGATGCCGTGGTTGCCGTAGGCCAGCACCAGGTCCCTGCTGGCGGCAGCGATGGCGCGGCCGGCGGCGACGTAGGTCTCGCGCTTCACCGGCCGCGGCCAGGGCAGGTTCAGTTGCAGCACCGGGCGGATGCCGAGCGAGCGCCACCACTGCAGTTCCGGCCGCAGCTTGGCGACCGCGGCGGTGATGGTGGCGGGCTGGTCGATCTTCAGCTCGTTGCCGTACAGACGCACCCAGGTGATGCCGAAGCCGGCGGTGCGGAACAGCGCGCCCAGCTCATCCTCGAAGGGGTTGCCGCCGCCCTGCAGGTGGTCGATCAGCGGGGTCACGCCCCAGATCGCCGGCACGGTGCGCGGGCGCTCGAGCGGCGGCAGCACGGCGAAGCGCGCCGAACCGCCGCCCACCACCGCCTCGCCCTCCAGCACCTCGACCGCGAGGTGGTAGGTGCCGAAGCGCGCGGGGGTGGGCAGCTCCACCTCGGCGGTGGCGGCGCCGAAGCCGGCCACCGGCATGGCCGGCACCTCGACCGCGGGCAAGGCCTCGCCGCGCCAGTCGGTGGGCAGGGCGCGCAGGCGCAGGCTGCGCGCCTCGCCGAGCACGTTGCGCAACGCCAGGCGCAGGCGCAGGGCCGCCCCGGGATCGCGGAAGCAGTTGCCGGGCACGCTGTTCACCGGGGCGAGCCAGCAGCTTTCATAGGGCGCGGCCTGGGCCGGGGCGCTCTGGTAGGGCGGACGGCTGGCGGTGGCCAGGGCGCCGATCCAGGCCCGGTGGTCGCTGCTGTCGCCGGCGCGCGCCGGGGGCGGCGGCGCGCCCGCGGGCAGCGCCCACACCGCCAGGTTGTCGTAGCGCGCGCGGCCCCAGCCGCCGCGGTCGGCGGACAGCTCCTGGCCGACGCGCAGACGCATCGCCACCGCGTTGGCGGGGGCGGTGTAAGGGCGGGTGGTCCACCACGTCCAGGTGCCGGCCGGGGCCTCGCCCAGGCCGCTGCGCGGGGCGCGCGCGTCGAGCCTGCGCCCCCCGGCATCGAAGAACTGCAGTTCGAGCGGTCCGAACCACGGCGAGCCGATGTCGGCGCCGGGGTTGATCCAGGCCCCGGCCAGGTAGCTGGCGTCGGCGCTGCACGGCATGGGATCGGACAGCCAGCAGCCGTCGACCGGGTTGCGCCCGTACCACTGCGAATGCTTGGACAGCGGCGGGTCGAGCGACTCCAGCAGCAGGGCGCCGCCGCCCTGGTAGGTCTGGTCGCGGCTCCAGCCCGGGCGGGCGCGGCCGATGTCGGGGCGCGGACGGCCCTCGCGGTGGAAGGCGGCGAGGGCGTCGGCGCTCCAGTCCTGCTCGCTGCGCCCGACGAAGGTCCAGCCCGCCGGGCGGTCGCCCTCGCCGGCCTCGACCTCGCCGTTGGCGAGCAGGTTGACGGCATAGGGCGCCGAGGGGTCGGCCACCGGCCTGCGCTTCACCAGCACCTGGCCGACCACCGCCGCCGGCGCGGCCTCCAGGCGCAGATCGTCGAACCAGGCGGTGCCGTTGCAGTAGCGCAGGCCGACGGTCAGGCGCAGGCGCACCGCGCCCGCAGGCGGCTGGGCGGCGGGGGTGGCCAGCTCGCTCCAGTCCTGCTCGGGACCGACGGTGGGCGACAGCACCGGCTTGCCCAGCACGCGGTCCTCGCCGTCGAGGAACTCCATCTGCAGGGCGCCGCCGGCGAGGAAGCCGTTGGCCGCCAGCTTGCCGCCCTTGGCCCAGCCGGCGAAGCGGTAGCTGCGGTCGGGGCGCAGCGGCATCACCGTGGTCCAGCCCGACATCAGGCCGTCGCCGGCGTCGGCCACCGCCAGGCTGCGGGCGCCGCCATGCCGCACCGCGGCGTCGACGCTGGTGCGGCCGGTGCCCTGGCTGCGCCACGCCACCGGCTGGCCCTGGCCGTCGAGGGCCTCGCAGCCGGGGTTGGGCACGCCGGCGTCGGCGGGCAGCAGCCAGGCGTCGTCGAAGCGCACCTCGACCGGGGCGCCGGGCACGCTGTTGCTGACCTGCAGGCGCAGCTGCACCGAGGTCACGCCCTCGGGCACGGTGAAGGCGGCGGTATCCAGCGGCACCCAGTCGGCGGAGTTGACGCTGGCGATGGCGCGGGTGTTGCCCAGCCGGCGGATCTGCGCGTCGTGCTGGAACACATCGAGGATGACATGGGCGGAACGGGTGCGGTCGCCGTTCTCGGGCGCCAGGCCGCTGGCCCGGTACCAGGCCCCGGCCTGGTAGGTGAACCCCGGTTCGACCCGCAGGTGGGGGGAGGTGACCAGGGCGTAGTCGCTGCCGGCGGTGCCGGCCCCCTGCACGCGCAGGCTGCGCGCGCCCTCGCCGCGGGAACCCTCGGCCCACGAGACCTGGGCGCTGCCCTTGGCGGCGACCGCGGCGGCGGTGAGCGGCCTGCCCCCGTCCACCTGCCAGGCGCGCGCGGCCTCGCCGCCCTCCTCGAACCCTGGATTGGGCACCAGGCCCTCGGCGGCGGGTGCCACCCCGTACACCGCGGCCGCTGCCATGGCAATATACAACCGGTTGCATTTCCTGATGAGATCGGCAGTTACGGCCAGCGGCTGGGCTGGCACCGGGGCCGGTGCGTTGGTCGCCATGGGAGCTCTCCGCCTGTAGTTCGCCGACCCCGGGGGGATCACACGCGGACATTTTCTCGACCGCTGGTTTCCGTGGTATGTTTTACAGTCAACAACCGGTTGTCATGTCCGTACAACGAGATGGAGAACGCCATGCGCAGAGGGTCCCCCGTCCGGCGTCAGAACGGCCGTCGCCCGGCACGGTCCTCACGCCGAACGATGCTGCTCGCACTCGGCGGCTTCCTGCTCGTCGGCGGCGGACTCACGGTCGGCTGCATGGCCGTTGGGGATGGATCCGGACGCACGGCCGGCGCCGGCGCAGCGTCCCCGGGCACCAGCGGCGATGCCATGGCGACCCAGGCCCCGGCCCCCTCGACCATCCTGCCCGAGGGCTGGACGCGCTCCGGCGGCACCCGGCGTCCCGAGCAGCCCCTGCGCGGCTACGGCCCCCTCGCCGGCGAACAGGCCGTCTTCACCCCCGGCCCCGGGCGTCAGGCCTCGTACCTGCGCCTGACCGCCGCCGATGCCGCCAAGGCCCGGCTCACCCTGGCCAAGTACCGTGCCGACCTGCGCAGCCTGGGTGGAGTCGCCGACGCCACCATCACCGTGGGCGGGCGCGAACTGCCGGTGGCGGTGGCCGAGGGCCAGGGGCGCATCCTGGCGGTGACCGCCGGCAACGCGGTGGTGATCCTCGCCGCAGGCGAGGCCGCCGACCTCCAGACCCTGGCCGCGGCGGTGGTCGCCCCCCTGGGCGCCGCCGCCAGCGCCGCCGCCGACGCCCCGGTGCCGGCCTGGCTCGACACCTGGGACCAGCACGGCTTCCGCTTCTACTACCGCCCGTGGGAGACCCCCAAGGGCACGGCGTGGAAGGACTACGACGTCCTGCAGGAATTCGACTTCGCCAAGCGCCAGGACGCCGGTCTGGTGATGTGGGCGACCCCGAGCGAGATCGACAGCGCAGCCGGCGGCACCAACCGCAACTGGTGGGGCTTCGCCCGCGACGCCCAGGTCCGCCGCGGCCAGCCGTGGGTGCTGAACACCAACAACAGCATCCCCACCTGGCTGCTCAACCGCCATCCCGGCGACATCCAGCAGACCATGCCGCAGTTCAGCGGCGGCTCGCACCGGGTGGCGGAATCGTGGTGCGCATCCTCGCGCGCGCTGTCGTGGTCGTCGCTTGCCGGCAAGGACGAGCAGCTGGCCAACCTCCAGCAGCAGGTGCGCACCTGGCGCGGGGACCCGCTGCTGCTCGACTACCTCGAACCCCACGGCGAGCTCTGCCACGGCAAGCACGACGTGTTCCTGGAACACGGCGCGCTCGCCGACCGCAGCTACCGCGACTGGCTCAAGGGCCGCCATGGCTCGCTCGACGCGCTGGCGAAGCGCTGGGAGCAGCCGCTCGCCGGCTGGGACGCGGTGCGCGTGCCCGAGGTCGCCGACTTCCTCGGCTGGGGACCCGAGGCCATCGATCTGCGCGGCGACTGGCGCATCAGCTACGAACCAAAGCCGGCGGCCGACGCGCCCAAACCCAAGCCCTACGAACGCAAGCCGGTGCTGGCCCCGGCGGAGTGGTTCGCCGCCGAGTGCGACGACCGCGCCTGGCCGGCCATCAGCGCCCCCGGCAACGACCTGGCCATGCACCTGCCGCACCAGCCGGCGGTGCTGCGCCGCAGCTTCGAGGTGCCCCAGTCCTGGCTCGGCGCCGGCCGGCGCACCTGGCTCTACCTGTGGGACCTCAATGCCGGCGAGCCCAAGGCCGACGTGGTCCAGGCCCATCTCAACGGCGCCACAGTGGGCGACGATGCGACCGAGCACGCCACCCCGCACTGGGGCGCCTACGAGGTCACCTCGGCCATCGTGCCCGGGCGCAACACCCTGGCCCTGCGCCTGCCCCAGGGCCTGCTCGGCTACCGCGTCTACCTCTCGCACCACCAGCCGGTGCACTACCCCGCCCTGGGCGCGGGGGCCAATGCGCGCTGGGTCGACTTCACCGACTGGCGCACCGCCACCCGCGTCGACGCGGTGCGGCGCGGCATGGCGATGATCCGCGGCGCCGATGCCGAGCGCTCGATCATCAACATGGCGCCCGACTCGTACTACGCCCAGATCAAGCAGCTGTGCGAGGAGTACGGCGGGCGCTTCCACAACACCGGGCACATGGGCGGGTTCTGGAACGACTACCTGCCCATGCTGATGCGCGGCTCGGACCTGCCGTTCTCGCTCGAGCCCGGCGGCCCGGCGCCCGACCTGCCCGGCTTCAAGCACATGATGGGGCTGTATTTCACCGAAGGCGTGCAGGCGGTGCACTACTTCATCCACATCGGCGACGTGTTCTGGAACGACGCCATCCGCCAGCACTTCGAGCGCATCCAGCCGCTGGTGAAGACGATCGGCAAGGTCCACCCGCCCAAGGCTGCGGTGGCGATGCTGTTCAGCGACCGCGTCGGCCAGTTCGGCGGCTTCCCCTGGGGCGGCGACCACGACCGGTCCCTGCCATCGGGCTACTGGGGCTGCCGGGTGAGCGACCAGCTGGGCGCGCGCCGGCACATCGACGCCATCACCGACCGCGACTTCGCCGCCGACGGCGGCGGCAATGCCGCCGGCTACCGGGTGGTGATCGACAGCAACTCCACCGTGATGGACGAGGAGCAGGTGGCACGCATCGAAGGCTGGGTGCGCGCCGGCGGCACCTTCGTCACCCTCGGCCAGAGCGGCCGCCACACCCCCGAGCGCCCGGATTCCTGGCCGATCGCCCGCCTCACCGGCTACCGCGTCGCCGCCATCGACCCCCACGACCAGGCCGGCAACCCCACCCGCCTGCGCCGCATCCGCAGTTGCGACGAGACGGTGTTCCGCTCCGCCGACTGGCCGGCCGACCGCCAGGTCCACGCCAACGGCCTGACCCTGGAGCCGGTGGCGCCGGAATGCCGCGACCTGATCAAGTGGGAGGACGGCAGCGTGGCCGCCGGCGTGCGCCCGCTTGGCAAGGGCAAGGTGGTGCATCTGGGGCTCAAGTTCGGCGGCGTGCGCGACCTCGGCGGAGCCGCCATGGCCAAGCTGCTGGGCGATGTGCTGGCCTGGACACAGGTGGCGGAACTGCCCGCCAGCGCCGAGGGCGTCATGCTCCGCCAAGCGGTTTCCAACAACGGCCTGTGGGACGTGTGGACGCTGTGGAACCAGGACCGCCAGAAGCCGGCGAGCACCGCCCTGCGCTTCGCCGCCCCGCTGCGCCCGGCCGCCGCCCGCGACCTGCTCACCGGACGCGACCTGGCGGTGGCCGACGGCACCCTCGGCAACCTCGCCGTCGAGCCGCTGGAAACCCGCATCTTCCTCACCGCGCGCAGCCGCATCGCCGAGGCCCCGCTGGCCTGGCTCGATCTCCAGCGCGCCTGGTGGCGGGCGGCGCGCGTCCCGGACCAGCAGCTGCCGACCGTAAACTACGACGACGTGATGTGCGACCTCAACCCCGGCTGGGCGGTGCGCACCCTCGACGAACAGGGCAAGGACGACCCCGCTCCGCTGGCCGCCCCCGCGCTCGACGACAGCGCCTGGCCGCGCCGCCGGCTGGCGCCGTGGGCGGTGCCCGAGGAGCTGCCCTCGCGCCGGGTGCTGTGGCGCCGGACCTTCACCGTCCCCGCCGCCTGGGGCCCGGGGCGCACCACCCTGTGGCTGAAGAGCTGGTTCAGCTGGACCATGGCCGGTCGGGCGCGCTACTGGCTGGATGGCACAGAGGTGACCCAGGGCGACGGCCGCGGCGGCCTGATCCTCGACCTCGACCCGGCCGCCGGCGCCCGCCATGTGCTGGCGGTCGAGGTGCGCGGCGAGGGCACGGTGTGCGGCCCGCGCGGCGACGCCTGGCTGGCCTTCGTGCCGGCGGCGAAGGAGCGCCTCGACCTGGCGGGCGCGTGGACGGCGAGCGAGGACCTGCTGCGCCCGGTGAAGCCGGTGCAGCTCCCCGGCACGGTGGGCAAGGCGCGCCTGCTGACCCGCACGGTGGCCATCCCCGCCGCCTGGGCCGGCCGCCAGCTGTGGATCCATATCGACCACAGCGGCGGCTTCGACGGCGTGCTGGTGAACGGCCGCTACTTCCGCCGCCACCACCATTCGCTCGGCACCGCCACCGACCTCAACCTCAGCGCCTGGCTGCGCCCGGGCGAGGACAACCGCCTGGAACTGCTCGCCCCCGGCGGCGGCACGGTCAGCGCGGTCGAGCTGCGCGCGCGCTGATCAGGGCGCGTCCGCCACCGCTTCGCAGGTCACCTCGTCGATCCACACCCGCGGGGTGCAGTCCGGGCGGGCGACGCTGAGCTTGAAGGACAGGGCGCCGCGGTTGGCGCCCTCGGGCACGCGGAACAGGCCGCGGTTGGCGCCGCCCGCCGGCGGCCAGGCGGTCCACTCGCCGGCGTCGTCGCCGGCGTGCAGCAGGGTGATGGCCTGGACGCGGTTGCCGCCGTGGTCGCGGTTGAAGTAGAGCTGGGCGTCGAAATGCACAAAGCCGCGTTCGGGGCCGGGGCGCTGGTCCTCGCGGCGCAGGCCCTGGCTGCGCCAGTGGAAGCGCACCGCGTAGGAGCGCCCGGGCTGGACCGGGAAGTGTTGGCTGACCGAGGCATGGCCGCGGCCGCCATGCGGAGAGTTGACGAACTCCTGCCAGCTCGGCCAGGCGAAGGCGTCGGGCGGGAACACCAGCGGCCGGAACTGCTCGAGCAGCAGGCTCTGCCGGCCGCGATGCGGCGCAGCCTCGTCGAGGCGGGCGCGGGCGTCGCCATTGCGCACGTCCAGGCACCAGTCGCCGGCGTCATCGCGGCCCAGCGGCTGCTCGAACCCCGGGTTGCGCAGCGGCGATTCCACCAGCGCGCGCGCCTGCGGCGGCGCCCCGGGGGCCAGCCGCGCCACCTCGCCGGCAGCCACCGCCACCGCGGCGGCGTCGCCCGCGCGCTGCACCTCGACCCGGCCCTGCTCGACCGCCACGCGCAGGGCGTCGGGGTCGCACTCGACCGCGAAGCGGGTGCCGAGCACGCGCACCTCGCCCTGGGCCGCGGCCAGGCGCAGCGGCCGGCCGGCGGGCTGGGGGGCGACCTCGGCGCGCAGCCGGCCGCGCACCAGCGCCACCCGCTTGGAACCATCGCCGGCGTCGTCCAGCCGCAGCTCGGCGCCGTCCTCCAGCGCCAGGCTGCTGCCGTCCTGCCAGCGCAGCTCGGCGCGGCCGCCGCGCACCGCCACCGTCTCGCCCGGCAGCAGCGTGCGGCCGGGATCGGCCGGCCTGCCGGCGGGCGCGGTCACGGTGGCCACGCTGGCGATCAGCAGCGCGGACGGGCAGGGCAGCGGCCGCGGCCACAGCAGCCAGGCCGGCAGCGCCAGCAGCGGCACCAGCGCCGCCGCCGCCAGGGGCGCGGCGTGGCGGCGCCACCACGGTCGCGGGGCGTGACGGCGGAACTCGCGTTCCAGGCGGTCGCCCAGCGCCGCCAGCCGGCGGCGGTCGACCGCCAGGGGACGCTCCTGCGCGAGCAGCAGCGCCAGGCGGCGCTCGGCGGGATCGGAAAGATCAGGCATCGCCCGCCTCCAGATCCGCCCGCACCTGGGCGAAGGCGGCGCGGAAGGCCTCGCGGGCGCGGTACAGCCGGCCCTCGATGACCTTGGCCGAGGCGTTGCAGCGCACGGCGATCTCCTCGACCGCCAGCCCTTCGACATACTTGGCGCGCAGCACGGCGGCGTGCACCGGCGAGAGCAGCGACAGCACCATGCCCACCAGGGCCTGCATCTGAGGATGGGCGAGGGCGTCGGCGGGAGGCTCGTCCTCCTCGCCCTGGAGCAGCGCCTCCTGCACCCCCGGATCGAGGCTGTCGAGCGAGATGCAGCGGCCGCGCGCCCGGCTGCGCGCCCAGTCGGCGATGATCCGCCGCAGCATGCCGAACATCCACGGCACCAGCATGGCGTCGCCCGGCAGCCGCCCGACCGCGCCCGGATCGGCGCACAGGCGGGCGAAGGCCTCCTGCAGGATCTCCTCGGCCAGCGCCACGTCGCCGCCCACCCGGTAGTGGACGAAGCGCAGCAGGCGCTCGGCGTTCTGGTCGTAGAACGCGCGGAACAGCGCCGCATCGCCGCGGGCGATGCCGTCGACCAGGCGGCGGGAGTCGCTCATCGCCAGTAGGTTCGCGGCCGGGGCGGAATCACACGCGCAACTTCCCGGCCCGGCGGAAGGATCCCGGGGTGGCGCCGGTCAGGCGGCGGAAGACCGCGCAGAAGTGCCGGGCGGTGGCATAGCCGACCGCCTCGGCCACCGCCTGCAGCGGCAGCCGGCCCTCGCGCAGCAGCAGCTTGGCGCGGTCGATGCGCGCCAGCGCGATGGCGGTGCGCGGGCCATAGCCGCGCTCGCGCCGGAACAGGTGGTTGAGATGGTCGGGGGAGGTGCCCAGCGCCTGCGCCGCCGCCGCCACGCTGGCCTGGGCGGCATGGGCGGTGATCCAGGCCTGGGCCGCGGTCACCAGCCGGCCGACATGGCGTCCGAGCGGGGCCGCCGCGCTCACCGGGCCGGCGAGCAGGTGCGCCACCAGCGCCGACAGGCGCAGGTCGGCCTCCTGGCGGCGGCCGGCACCGTCGCGCGCCGCCTCGCTGGCCAGCCACAGGCATTCGCCCTCCAGCCAGCGGTCGGCCAGCGCCGGCGACGCCCACGCCCGCTCCAGCCCGGCCGGGGGGGGTGCGGCCGCGCCAGCGGAACTGCAGCACCACCAGGCTGTCGCGACCGCTCTCCTGGTGCTCGCCGTGGGCGCACCCGGGCGGGCAGTAGGTCGCCGCACCCGGCCCGAAGGCGAGGGCGCCGTCACCGACCTGGAGGGTGCCGCTGCCGCTGCGGTGCAGCACCAGTTCCGCGACCTCGTGGCGGTGCATGGGGTAGGAACGCACCCCCTGCCCGTTCCAGGCCTCGACCAGGACGAGCGGGGCGGGCAGGGCGCCGGCCCCGGCAGCGGGTCTGCTGACGCTCATGCCGGGCATGGTGGACCCGGCCCCGAGCGCGGCCAGCAGCGGGCCGCCTGCGACGGCCATCGCAGGCGTCGGTCGGATTCGCGGCATCGGATCGGATGCGCCCCGTATCGCCGGATCGCCCGCCCAGGCATGATGCGCGGACCTCTCCCCTGGAACCGCCATGACCCGCACCGCCACCGCCATCGTCTTCGAAGCCGTCGGCCGCATCGCCCTGCGCAGCGCCCCGCTGCCGCCGCTGGGCCCGACCCAGATCTGCGTCCGCACCCTCTACACCATGGTCAGCTCGGGCACCGAGCTGCGCGTCCTCGCCGGCCACTACGGCGCCAAGGAGCGCTACCCGGTGGTGCCCGGCTACAGCACCATCTGCCGGGTCGAGGAGGTCGGCGCCGAGGTCAAGGGCTTCCGCGTCGGCGACCTGATCTCGGGCCGCAACCCGGTGCCCCTGCCCGGGCTGGGCGCGATGTGGGGCACCCAGGCCAGCCTGCACATCTACGCCACCACCGGCGAGGACCGCCCGGTGCTGCTGCCCGCCGGCGCCGAGCCGCGCGACTACCTGGTGGCCGAGGTGGCGGCGATCAGCCACCGCGGCGTCGACGCCGCCGCCCCGCGCGCGGGCGAGACCGCGATCGTGCTCGGCCAGGGTCTGATCGGCGCCTTCTCGGCCGCCTGGCTGGCCTCGCGCGGGGTGAAGGTGATCGTCTGCGACCGCGAGGCCTCGCGCCTGGAACGCGCCGCGCGCTGGGCCGCCGGCTGCGTGCGCATCGGCGACGGCGACCACGAGGCCCGCCTGCGCACCCTCGCCGACGGCGGCTCCGACATCGTGGTCGAGGCCTCCGGCTCCTCGGCCGGAGCGCAGATGGCGCTGCGCCTGCTGCGGCGCAAGCCGCAGAACTACTCCAGCGACTACAAGGTCGAGCCGATCCACTTCTACCACCAGGACTGGCCGCGCCTGGTTATGCAGGCCAACTACCTGGAACCGATCAGCATCGACCCCTTCGGCTTCGTGATGGGCGAGGGCATGACCGTGCTCGCGCCCAAGGACCGCGGGGTCGAGGACCGCCTGCGCGTGATCGAGCAGCTGCGCCGCGGCACCCTGCGCTCGCAGGACTTCGTGCAGCGCCTGGCCAAGGCCACCGAGGCCCCGGCCGCCTACGCCGCGCTGCGCGACGATCCGGCCGGCAACTTCTCGCTCGCCTTCGACTGGACCGCGGTCTGAGCCGGAAAGGAACCGCCATGAGCACCCCCCTGCCCACCGCCGCCATCATCGGCGTCGGCCCCAACACCGCCAGGAAGGCCGGCTGCGACGCCATCGCCTATGCCCACGCCTACGCCCTGCGCGACCTCGGCGTGCCCCTGGTCGCCGCCGCCGCGCGCAGCCAGGCCAACCGCGACGGCTTCGCCGCCGAGTTCCCGGCGGTGGCGCTGCACGCCGACTACCGCGCCATGCTCGCCAGGCACCGGCCGCAGCTGGTCAGCATCTGCGCCTGGCCGCGCGACCGCGAGGAGATGGCGCTGGCGGCGCTGGAGCACGGCGCGCGCATCCTGTGGATCGAGAAGCCGCTGGCGCTCAGCCTCGACTGCGCCCGCCGCATCCTCGCCGCCGCCGCCAAGGCCGGGGCGCGGGTGTTCGTCCACCACCAGCGCCGCTTCGGCCACCCCTTCACCCTGCTCGCCGAGGGCTGCGCCGCCGGCCGCCTGGGCACGGTGCAGTCGGTGACGGTGAACGTGCCCTGCCCCAACCTGCTCGACTTCGGCTGCCATCTGGTCGATGCCGCGATGTCAGTCCTGCCCGGGCGCCGGGCGGTGCGGGCGTGGGGCAGCGCAGTGATGTCGGACCAGCGCCACCACCAGGTCCCGGTCGAGGCCGAGGCCCAGGGCACGGTGTGGTTCGACGACGGCAGCCGCCTGGTGGTCGACGCCGGCCGCGATCCCGGGCCCCAGCCCGCGATCCGCGTCGACGGCAGCCACGGCTTCGCCGAACTGCTGCTCGGGCCGCGCCCGGGCGAGGGCGGCGTGCTGCGCGCACGCTGGCGCGACGGCGCCGCCCTCGAGGTGCCGGCCCTGAACGAGAACTTCCACCACGACCGCATCGACCGCAACCTCTACGTGCTGCGCTTCCTCGACGAGATGCTCGCCGCCAGCGCCGGCAACCGCCCGTCCTGCGTGGACGGCGCCGAGGGCCTGCGCTCGCTGGAGGCGATCCTCGCCATCCTCGAATCGGCGCGCCGCCGCGCCTCGCTGGCGCTGCCGTTCGACCAGGCCGAATGCCCGCTCGACGCCCTCGCCGGCTGAGAGGCCGCCGGCCGGGGCTTGCGCCCAGGGCCCCGCCACGATCCGCTGCCGCGGGCAGGGCAGCGATGGGCGACGACGACGACCGTGAACTCGAGCGCGAGATCCGCGCCGGCCGGCCCTTCACCATGGCCGAGGCCCTGGGCCGCCTGGCCGGTCCGGGCGGGACCAAGGGCGCCTCGCCGGTCAACCGCCTGCAGCAGGCCCAGGCCGAGGTCGGCGAGCTGGTGCGCCACCACCTTGACGATCCCGAGGGCATCCTGGCCCTGGTATTCGCGCGCGAGGTGGGCGAGGGCCGCATCCTGCTCGATGGCATGGACGATCCCCCGCGCGCCCTGCTCGCCCACCTCGACCAGCTGCTCGCCTCGCCGCCGCTGCTCGCCGAGCTGGTGCGCATGACCGACATGGAATGGGGCGAGACCATGGGCGAGCGCCCCTTCTTCGAGGTCGAGGGCCGCCCGCCCCATCCCCGCGACCCCTACACCCTGGCCTCGGTGCGCGCCCGCCTGGAGCGGCTGCGCACGGCGCTCACCCCGGCCGGTTGAGCGGATCAGCGCCGGCGACGTAGCCGGCCGACGGCAAGGCCGAGACCGGCGATGACCACCCCGAGACCGCCACCCAGGCCACAACCGCCACCCCCGCCGCCGCCACCAGCGGCGGCTGTCGGGCTGGCAACCGGCAACAGGGGGACCGCCGCCACGGCCGGTTCGGCCACCGCGCCACCGGTGGCCGGAGCGGCCGCGGTGGTGAACAGCGCATCCGCCGACAGACCGAGGTTGCCGGCCGCATCGCGGCTGCGCGCGCGCAGGTGGTAGGTGGTGGACGGGGTCAGGCCCGCCAGCACCACGGTGTGGGCGGTCACCGGCGCCGCCACCAGCGCGCTGGTGCTGCCGTAGGCGGCGGTGGGGCCGTACTCCACCTGGGTGTCCGCCGCCTCGTCGCTGTTCCACGTCACCGTGGCCGCGGTGGACGAGATGCTGGCGACCGCCAGGTTGCTGAGCCGGGGCGGAACCGTGTCGCCCGGCAGGGTGATGGCGGCGGTGGCCTGGGCCGCACCGCAGGTCGCGCGCACGGTGGCGCTGCCGGCGCCGGCGGGGGCGGTGTAGACCCCGGCCGGAGTGATGCTCCCGGCTCCGGCGCTGACCGACCAGGACACCACCGGGGCGGCGATCGCCTGGGCGAACTGGTCGCGCACCGTGGCCGCGAAGCCGGCGGTCGCGCCCGGCAGCACGGTCGCGCTGGCCGGGGCGAGGGCCAGGGAGGAGGCGGTCTGGACCACCGTCACCGCCACCGTGCGGCTGGCGGTGAGGGCGCCGGCGTCCTGCGCGGTGACGGTCAGCACGTAGCTGCCGGCGGCCGCGAAGGTGGCGGTGGCGGCCTTGGCGGCGTTGACGCCATTGGGGCTGAAGACCACCGTGGCCGGGCTGGCGCTCCAGGTGTAGGTCAGGGCCGCCTCGCCGGCATCGTCGCTGGCGGTGGCGGCGAGCGCGGTGCTGATGGCGGTGACCGTCGCCGGGGTGGCGGTGGCGGCGCTGACCGCTGGCGCGCTGTTGCCGCCGCCGGCGCGCGCCAGGGCGCCCAGGTCCTGGATGTCGGCACGGGTGGCGATGGCGCGGTGCTTGACGTACTGGCTGGACTGGGCGAAGGCCGGCAGCACCGCCGGGTTGAGCGCCGTCGCCACCCCCAGGCAGGGCGAGCCGGCGGCGGGACGGAAGTCCTCGCCCGCCTCGCTGGTGAAACCGGGCGAGGCGCCGGTCAGCACGGCGCTCGCGACGACCGCGCCGGCACCATAGAAGCTGTTGGCGTAGCCGGGCTTCAGCCAGTTGCGGGTGAAGGTCAGGGCGCCGGTATCATCGAGCAGTTCGAGGGTCGAACCGGCGGCGGTGACATGGATGATGTTGTTGCGCGCGTCGCAGCTCTCGGCATCGGTGCTCAGCCGCAGCAGGGTGGTGCGGTCGGTGCGGCGCGAGACCAGGGTGTTGCCGTAGAGATGCAGCACCCCCTTGCGGTACTGGCTCTCGTCGCCGTTGTCGCCGCCATAGTGGATCATCTGGCGGTTGCCGTCGGCGTCGGGCTCGATCAGCACGTTGCCGTAGACGTGGGTGGCGCGGTAGGCGGGGTCGTTGCGGATGTCGGCGAAGTCGGCGCTCTCGACCAGGTCGAGCTGGCGGTTGCCGCCCTCGATCCAGTTGCAGCGCACCACCGTGCCGGCCGAGCGGTCCTTGAGGTTGTTGCCCGGACAGCCGCTGCGCAGCGGGCCGAAACGGTTGCCCTCGAAGACGATGCCGCGGCTCTCGGTGTAGACGTTGTGCTCGAAGCCGCTCCCGGAGCGGCCGTTGGAATGGATGTAGCAGCCGCTGACCAGGATGTCGGTCGACGGCCCGTAGGCCGAGAACAGGCCGTTGCTGCTGTCGCGGATCACGCAGTTGCGGATGGTGACATGCTCGGCCATCTCGATGAAGATCGAGGCGGCGGTGGCGGTGTAGGCCTCGCTGGCGCCGTTCGGCGCGGTGTAGGTGTAGGGCTGGCGCGCCGACACCACCTCGAGGTTCTCGATCACGATCCAGGCCGCCCGGGGGTCGGCCGGCACCGAGGCGCCGCCGACCTTGATCACCGAGCGCTGGCGGCCCCAGTAGGCGAGCTGGCTGCGGGTGGTGGCGTTCTCGCCGCTGATCACCGGCAGCGAACCGTCGGCGGCCGGCACCCCGCTGATGGTGATGGGCTGGGTCTGGGTGCCGGTGCGGTTGATGACGAACTTCTCGCGGTACGGCGCCGCCTGCCAGTGGATGCGCACGCTGTCGCCGGCGGCCAGGGATTCCCACGGCACCGCGCCGATGGTGGCGTAGGCCTTGCCCGGGCCCACCTCGTAGGTGGTCGCGGCCTGGGCGGCGGAGAGGGAGAGGGAGAGGGCGGCTACGATCAGCAGGCGGGCGGAGTGTCGGGTCATGGCGTGCAGATAAGCACGCCCACCCCGCCCGGTCACAAGTCCTCCGGCTCCTCCACCTCCGCTGCGGCGATCTCGAGCGCCCCGCCGTACTTGATGTAGAAGCTGAGCGGACCCGGACGGAGCGTGGCTGTGGAGCCGGACTGGATGGGCAGGTCGCGGCCGTCGACCTGGCAGGCGAGCGCCTCGCCGCGCTGCTCCAGGCGCAGATCGCACCAGCCGCCGACGCCGGCCGGAACCTGCACGAAACGGGCGTAGTCCCCCACCTGGACCTCGGCGCAATCGGCGCCGGTGATGCGCAGGCGGCAGGTCAGCAGGAGGTCGCCGTGTCGACGCTCGCTCATCAGGCGGGAGTAGCGGCCGGCCGGGTCCTGCCCGCGCACCACCCCGTCCTGGACGCTCCAGCCGCCCGCCTTGGCCGTCCAGCCGGCGAGGCCGGCGGGGAACAGCATCCGGCGCACCAGCGCCCGCGGGGCAGCGCCGGCGCGCACCTCGGCCAGTCCGGCGGCCGCGACCTCCACCGGCGCCGCCGCGGCGAGGGCCTCCAGCCGCACCCGCCCGCGTCCGACCGCCAGGCGGGTGCGGTCGCCGGCCACGCTCAGGCGCAGCTCCGTACCCAGCACCACCGCCCGCGCCTGCGGGGTGGTGAACACCAGTGCCCGACCGGCGCGGGGAGCGACCCGGGCGGTGAGCGCGCCCGCCTCCAGCGCAAGGTCGTCGCCTCCGGTCAGCACCAGGGCGGTGCCGGGCTCGAGGGTCAGGTCGGCCCCGGCCGCCTCCAGCACCAGGGTGGCCGCGCCGCTGGCGAGGCGTTCGCCGGCCTGCAGCGCTCGCGGCGGCGCCCCGACCAGGATCCGCCCCAGCTCGGGCGGTGCCGACGGCCGCAGCAGCACCGCCGACAGCGCCACCGCCGCCGCCAGCATCGCCGCCAGGGCGATCCAGCCGCGCGAACGGGGACGGGCAGGCCGCCGCACCGCGCCCATCACCGCCCGGCGCAGGCGCAGGCGCGACTGCTCGCCGCGCAGACCGGACAGCACCCCCGGCACCAGGTCGCGGCCGCGGCCGTGGGCCCGCTCCAGCAGCAGGGCGAGGCGGGCGTGGTCGGCCAGGTGGGCGGCCAGCGCGGGGTCGGCGCGCACCTGCGCGAGCAGGGCGGCGCAGCCGGGCTCGTCGAGGGTTCCGGCCAGCCAGGCCTCGACCACCGCGGGATCGGGCCCCGGCGGCGACCCTGCCGGCCGCTGCGCGTCGTCTCCCGGCGGGACCTCGCCGCTCATGCCGTCCCCCCCAGGCGCAGCCGGCTCTCGATGCATCCGCGCAGGCGTTCGCGCAGGCGTGCAAGGGTGGTGGTGACCCAGGTGACGCTGCGGCCCAGGCGGGCGGCGGCCTCGGCCACCGCGCAGCCATCGCCATAGCGCGCGGCCAGCAGGGCGCGCAGCGGCTGGTCGAGGCCTTCCAGGCAGCGCCGCAGGGCGGCCAGGCGGTCGCCGTCGGCATCATCCTCCGACGACCCGGCCGCGAGGACCTGCAGACGCAGCTCGGCGTGGGCCTTGCCCAGGTTGTGCAGCTCGCGCCGGCGGCGAGTCAGCTCGCCCTGGGCCAGGCTGCGGCAGATCGCCCGCAGCCAGGGGCCCAGCTCGCGCTCCTGGTCGAAGTCGGCCAGCTGCTCGAAGGCGCGGATGAAGGTGCGGTGGGCCAGCTCCTCGGCCAGATCGCGGTCGGGAAGCAGGAAACCGGCGTAGCCCACCAGCATGTCCTGGTGCGCCGCCACCACCTCGGCGTAGGCCTCGCGGTCACCGTCCAGGATGCGCTGGATGAGGGGGTCGGGCATGGGCGTGGGCCTGCCCCCTCATAAGCGCAGCCGGCGGGCTTGTCACAGGGAACTGCCCGGCGGCTCAGAGGCCGACCTCGACGCTGCCGCGGAAGGTCCGCACCCTGCCGCCCGCCAGCGCCACCTCGCCGCGCACCCCGCGCGGCAGCGAGGCCAGCAGCCGGCTGCGGTCCCACCACACCTGCACGTGGCCGCCGCGCCAGGGCGCGCGCGCCTGGCACCAGGCGGCGGCCTCGGGATGGGGGCGGATGCGCACCGTCCCGGCAGGGTCGTCGGGCAGCTCGATGCCGGCGAGGTGCCGGGCCAGCAGCGCGGCGATGACGCCGTTGTAGCCGTGGCACAGGCTGGCGGTGTGGCCCATGTGCTCGCCGATGCAGGACTGGCCGCGCGCGAGCTGGGGCAGCACCGCCTCCTTCAGGTCGCGCACCAGCGTCTGGGTGTCGCCGATGCGCCCGGCGTGGTCGAAGCGGTACATCAGCCCGACCATGTTGGCGCGCGCCATCGCCGTCTCGTAGTCGAACAGCGGCCGGTCGAGGGTCATGGGATGCAGCGGGCGCAGCTGGGCCCAGGCGCGCTCAGCCCGCTGCGGCGGCGCCATCCCGCTCCACAGCGCCACCAGGCTGATGACCGCGCTGGTCGCGGCCTGGCCGGGCACGTCGTGCCACAGCCCGCGGCCGTCGTCCCAGGCCGCGGCGTCGATCGCCCGGGCGGTCGCGCGCCCCTGGCTGCGCCAGGCCGGCACCCGGTAGATCCGCCCGATGCGTTCGAGGGCGAGGGCGTAGAGGAAGTTGTCGCCGGTCTGCACCGCACCGGTGGCGTAGCGCGACCAGTCGAGGTAGGTGTCCCACGGCGGCGATTCCAGCAGGCCGTCGCGGTTGCGGTGGCGGGCCAGGGCGGCGATCACGCCCTCGACCGCCGGCCGCCATGCCCGGCGCAGGGCGGCGTCGCCGTGCAGGCGCAGGTGGCGCTCGACCTGCAGCAGCCAGAACAGCCCGTGGCCGGTGATCGCGCGCTGGCCGCCGCCGCGCCACAGCGCCGAGTCGCTGGGATAGACCGGCGACACCATCCCACGGTAGGGCCTGGTGCTGCCGGGGGCGGCGAGCAGGGAGAGGAAGCGCCGCTCGCAGGCGGTGTCGGCGCTGAGCGCCTGCATGCCAATGGCCATCCAGTACGAGTCGTTGAGCCATCCGCCGCGCTCGCGCCCGGGGCAGTCCATGAACACGTCGGCGATGGAGTTCTCCATGGTCGCCACCGCCGCATCCCAGATGCGGTTGAGGTCGGCGTCGGCGCAGCGGAAGGCGCCCTCGCGGGCGACCGGGTAGCCGAGCGTGCGCACCTGCAGGTCGTGGATGCGCACCCTGGCCTTGCTGCCGCGCGGCAGGCGCACCGCCAGGCGCAGGTGGCGGAAGGCGGCGGTGAACAGCGCCTCGATCCGCTCCACCCCGCCGCCGGCGCAGACGTGGCGCAGGCCCTGGCGGGCGTCGCAGAGCTCGCGCGCCGGCACCGAGCCGTCGGGCTGGCCCGAAGTCGCCCAGCAGCCCATCAGGTCGCGCTGCCAGTGGCCTTCGCTCCAGCCCAGGTCGAGCACGGTGCCGGCGGGGGCCTCGACCGCGAACGTGAACAGGCCGCTGGTCTCGCGCCCGAAGTCGAGCTGCACGGTGCGGTCGAGCCCGCGGCGGTCGGGGCCGAGTTCGGCGGTGCCGCCGGCGGTGAACGCCGCCAGGTTGACATCCACCGCCTCGGCCGGCCGCAGCGCCTCCTCCTGGATCAGGCGCGAGGCGCTGCGGCCATCCGCGGCGTCGCCCATGCCGGCGACCTTTTCGTAGTAGATCGGCCGGTGCGGCGTGCGTGCGCCAGGATCGCAGGAGCCGGCGAACACCACCTGCTCGGCGCGACGCAGCTGGTGGACCAGCGGACTGATGTCGCGCGGTTCAAGGCGGACGCGGGGATCGCGCCGGCGGCGCACCGGCGCCTGCCACTCGCGCTCCTGCCACGGCCCGCACGGCCAGCCCTTGGCCCTGGCACGGTGGTCGATGTCCTCGTTCCAGCCACGCTGCTGCGAGAAGCGGTGGCTGAAGGTGCGGCCGCTGCGGCCGCTGGCGAGCAGGGTGAACGCCAGCGGCTCGCCGTCACGCTCCAGCGCCAGGTGCAGGCCGGGGGCGCCGCGGGCGTGATCCCAGCCGAACAGGCCCTCCCACAGCACCTGGATGGCGACCACGTTGCCGTCGCCGCAGCCATCGAGCGCGATGGTGTCGATGGTGAGGGTGCCGTGCGCCGCCCGCGCCGGGCCGCAACCCAGCCAGCGGCCGTTGAGCCAGCACTGGTAATAGTCGCTGGTGGCCAGGCGCAGGGTCGCCTGGGCGGGACCCGCGAACGCCACCCGGAACAGCACCTCTTGGCCGGGACTCTCCTGGGTCGGGGTGAAGGGGGCGTCGTCGATCCACCACGGCCCGGTCAGGCCGGTGGAGGCGGGAGCGGAGGCGGTCATGGGGTCTCCCTGATACCGGGATTCTACTCGGACCGGACGCTCAGGGCTTGGCCCACACCGCGGCCAGTTCGTCGGCGTGCTGGAGGACATAGGCGGCGAGCAGGGTGATGGCCTTGTCCTGGGCGCTGGCGGCGATCAGGCGGCGGTCGCAGTCGGCCAGACGCTTGGCATCGCCGGAGGCCTTGCCGGCCTCCTCGGCCACCGCAGCGCAGGCCTTGGCGCCGATGGCGCGGTAGGCGTCCACCAACTCGGCCACGGTGAAGCTGAGCGTACCGTTGTCCGCCGTCGCTGCGATACCCTTGAAGGGATGGGCGGTGATGCCCTCGGCCCCCTCAACGGCGCTCAGCACCAGCAGATGCCGCGCCGGGTCGGGCAGCGCGCGCCAACGCACCATGCGGGAGCGGTCGAGGGTGAGGTACCAGCGCAGCTGGTCCGCCGCCCGGCCTGGGGCCTGGGCGGCCGGCAGCGATGACAACTCGACGGCCTCGAGCGGCGGCTGCTCCGGCAGGTCGACCCGGGAGGACGGCCACCACACCGCAGCGGCGGCCCCCACCATCACCACCAGCACCACCAGCAGGACCGCCAACCACCGGCCACCAGCGCCGCCAGGGCGCGACCTATTGGACATACCAGTCGCCGCGATACCCCGCCACGCCGCTGCCGCGCAGTTCCCGACGCGTCTCGCTGTGACCGTCGGCGAAGGAGACGTTCACCTTCTGCTTGTGGCGGTAGCTCACGTTCTCGCTCCCGCGGCTGCGCGCCGGGATCATGCCGGTATCATCCACGGTGTTGGCGCCGGTGTCATACCAGACGGCGGTGCGGTAGTAGGTGCCATCGAAGAATGCGATCAGCCGGTCGGGCCTGGGAATGGCCGCGATCCGGGCATTGAAGTAGAGGCCATCCCAGCTTGCGGTGGGATCGTTCCAGCCGTTGCCGCTGAAGGACAGTTCGGATTCGGCCGGTCCACCCGTTCCATGCAGGATGCGCTGCTTCTTGTTGGCGGGGCAGTTGAGGATGCCGAAACGGCTGATGCTGGTGGCGCTCCAGGGCAGTTCGGGGAAATAGCTCTGGCGCATCATCATGCCCCAGGTGCGGATCTGGTTCCCGTCCGGGGAATAGATGCTCCAGCCGTGGTAGTTGGCCAACGGCAGGCGCCCGCGGTTCTCGCTGGCGTAGGTGGTGATCGCCCCGTTGAGCTGGCGCATGTTGGCCTGGCAGCCGAGCGACAGGGCCGAGGCGCGCACGCTGCCGATCGCCGGCATCAGCATCCCGGCCAGGACGCCGATGATGGCGATCACCACCAGCAGTTCGATCAGGGTGAAGGCAAGCGATCTGGTGGGCAGGGCCATGGCGATCCCCTCTCGGCTGCCCCGAGGATACCAGGGGATCGACTTGAATACAACCGGTTGTATTTTACCTCTTAGCGGGCTGTCTCACCCGCCACCCGCACCAGCCGCAACCCCGGCGGGGTACCGGCGTTGCGTGCCCAGGGCTTGGGCCACAGCAGGGTCGGATCGATGCGCAGCACGGTAGGGCCGTCGGCGGCGAGCATGCCGCTGACGTCGAGCCGGCGCATCCACGCCGGCGGTTCGAGGTAGGTCGCGCCGACCTGCACGCGCTCCAGCGGGTCGCTCCATTCCAGGAACCAGCGGCTGCCGGGCTGGCGCGCCACCGGGGCCAGGGTCGCCTCCAGCATCAGGCAGTCGGACGGAGCCGGCTTGCTGCGATCGGGGGCGCCGCCCACCACGCCCTGGCGGTCGAGGATGTGCAGCGACGGCAGCAGGTCCTGGCTGGCGAGCGGCTGGGGCAGGGCCTCGAGATAGAACAACCCGGTGACGCCGGCCGGGCGCAGGCGCTTGGCCTTCGCATCCAGGCGGCCGTCGACCTCCAGCGCCAGGGTCACCGTGCTGCCCGCGGCGCGGGTGCCGAGGTCGATCACGAACGATCCGTTCTGGTCGGGCGTGATCGGCTGGCGGATGGGCGCCGGCCGGCCATCGATCCACAGCCGGCCCTTGGGGCCGATGCCCCAGAACCAGTGCTCGGCGCTGAACACCAGGCTGATGCGCCGGCCGTCCCAGGCCGGGGGCACGGTGGCGGTGCGGGTGGCGTGGAGGATGGCCGCGTTATCGACGCCCATGGCGGCGTACGAGCCCAGGCGCGCGCGGCGGGCCTCGGCCAGCACCTGCGGCGCCTCGCCCCAGGGCAGGGCTGCCACCGCCACCTGCCAGTCCTCGGCCAGCGGCAGCAGGTCCGGGGCCTTGGCCGGAGCCGGGGCCGGCGGCACCGCCGCCAGCGGCGCCCAGCGCGTCGCCAACACGTCGAGCCAGTCGAGGCCGGCGCGCTGCTGGTCGGCGCGCGGGACGATGAACACCCGCGCCTGCATGGTCGCCAGCTCGACCCCGGACAGGACGAAGCCGCCCGGCGCCGCCGCCACCGCGCGCGCAGGGTGGCCGGTGGCCGAGATCTCGGTCACCGTGGCCAGGTCGCTGCGCCCGGCCAGGGCGAGATCGACGCTCAGCAGCGGCGCATCCTTCTTGGTGTCGATGCGCGCCACCGGATAGACGTCGAATAGGCCGTTCTTGCTCAGCCAGCGGAAGGCGAACACGCTGTCGCGCGTCACCGGGGTCACGCTGGCGGTGCGCGGCACCCCCAGGGCGCCGAGCAGCTCGTCGAGGTAGGGGCGCGCGCCGGTGCTGGCGACATAGCGGCCGCTGTCGTCCTTGGCGTTGCGCCAGAAGGTCGAGCCGAGGGTGATCACCTGGCCCTGGCCCAGGCGGCGGCGGGCGACGGCGATGCGCGCCTCGGGGCCTTCCCAGGTGGCGATGGCCTCGACCCCGCCGGCGGCGGGAGCCAGGGCCACGCTGGCGCCGCTGCGGTCGCGGTCGACCCAGTCGAGCACCGTGCCCCAGCCCATCAGTTCGCGCCCGGCCAGGCCCGGCCACAGGTCCTGTTTGTCAGCGAAGCGGATCTTCTTCCCCCCGATCGGCCCGGCCACCACCGTGAGCCCGGTGAGGGCCTTGATCGGCCAGCTCTCGGCCTGCTCGGGGCTGTGCATGCCGGTGTGGTGCTGGGCGACAAAGGTGCCGCCGGCCTCGACCCAGGCGGCGATCGCCGCCACCTCGGCCACGGTGAGGATGTTGGTGCCGGCGTCGAACAGCACGCGGATGGCGGGATCGATGCGCTTGGCGATCACGTCCTCGACTTCCAGGTCGACGCCGTCGCGGCCGACCGACTGCAGCTCTCCACGAGTCAGGTCCCACGACCACGGCGGCTCCTGGCCCAGGCGCACGGCGCGGGTCGAGCGCAGCACCGCCACCGGCGGCACCGGCACCTGCGACTTGCCGATGCAGCGCATCAGCTCGCGGTTGACCTTGATCCACTCCGCCAGCTCGGGCCTGGTGCGGTACAGCTCGGCGTGGAAGACGATGTCGACCGCGTCATCGCCCATCATCAGGTAATTGGTCACCAGCTTGCCGAGGCTGAAGGCGTCGTCGGCCGGGCCGCCCGGCTCGGACGAGGTCGGCTGGCGGCGGGCCTGGGCGTAGCGCGGCATCCACGGGCACCACACCGCCCCGCCCATGCCGGTGTCGTGGATGTAGGCGCCGTAGCGCTCGCCCAGGCCGATGGCGTCGGACAGGAACTCCCACGGGGCCATGACCTTCTGCGGCCGGAAGGGCTCGCCGCTGCGGGTGGCGGCCAGGCTGTCGCCCAGCCAGCGCAGGCGCAGCCAGGCGCTGAACTCGGTGCTGTCGTACCAGCGCGCGTTGCGCACGACGTCGGGCGAGGGATAGGCCCAGCGCCCCTGCTCGGACAGCAGAAGGTAGCTGCCCAGGGTGCAGCCGCGGCCGTCGATGACGACGGTGTTGGCGCCCGGGCGCAGGGCCGCCCCCAGCGCGAAGCACTGGTCGTGGTCGTTGTGCACCGGGTGGTGGTCGGTCAGCTCCGTGAGCGGCTCGCCGTTGATCCACACCCCGGCAGCCGCCGAGTCGGTGCCATGCCAGCCGGTGCGGCCGAGGTGCAGGAAGCGCACCCGCTCCAGCTGAGCCGCATCGACGGTGAAGCTGCGGCGGTACCACGGGCCGGCGGGCTTGCCCTCGGCGCCCTTGCCCAGCAGCAGCAGCAGCGGGTCCTGGATGTCGCGCACCTGCCAGCCCTGCTCGCCGGCGTCGGCGAACCAGCGGCCTTCGACCCCCTGCCGCTGCGGATCGGCGCGCACCTGCCAGGCGCCGCGCAGATCGATGGGGGCGGTGCCGGCGACGTAGCCGTCCATGCCGGGGATGGGCACGTCCTCCCAGCGCGTGAAGGCCTGGGCGTCGCCGCGGTGGCGCTCGCCCACCTCGGCCAGCGACCAGCCGCGCACCTCGCGCAGCCACTGCCGCCACAGGGCCTGGATGTGCGGCGAACCGGCCGCCCCCGCCAGCTCGATGGGGTTGGCCTTGGGCACCTCGGCGGCGCCGTGGTGGCCGATGAAGCGCGGGTCGGCGCCGGCGTGGACGGCGATGGTACGGCGGGCGTCGGCCAGGTAGGCGTCGGTGGCGGGGATGGGTTCGAAGCCGCAATAGGCGGCCAGGCGCTGGTAATACGGATTGTCCACCGCCACCCCGCCGGCGGCGGTGCGCACATGCGGCAGCGGTTCCAGGTTCCAGGTGTAGCGCGGGCGCTGCGGGTGCTGCCACCACAGCAGCATGCGCCAGGGCACGTCGTGCTCGGCGGCCTTGGCGCTGTAGAAGTCCATGATCGAGGTGTCGACCACCCCGGGTGCCACCGCGCGGTCCTCGTTGGTGCCGACCGCGCAGATGGTGAAGCCGTTGGCACCGAACCACGCCAGATCGGCGTCGAGGTCCTGCGGCAGCACCCCGCCGCCGAGGTTCCAGAAGCCGAAGGCGGCGTTGTCGAAGCAGTCGAGCCAGCGCGGATGCACGCGCTCGGCCACCGGCCGCCAGCCCTTGCCGGCATGGGCGGCCAGGCGCGCGCGCTCGGGGGCGTACAATTCGTGTACGGTGGCGCCCTCGATCGCCAGCAGCCAGGCGCCGGTGCCGGCCAGTTCCAGCAGCGTGCCGGGCAGGCCGGCATCGCGCACCAGGCGCAGCCCCCCGAAGCCGCGCAGGTCGGCCAGGCGCTTCGAGGCCAGGCTGCGCGCGGCGGTGGCATCGGCGGCGACGTAGGCGGTGTGCACCGCGCCGTCGGCGCTGCGGGTGGCGGTGGCGCTGACCTTGCCGAGGGCGCGGATGGCGGCCTCGGCGTGCAGCGGCGCGGTCTCGGCGGCGCCACAGGCGGCCACCAGCAGCAGGGCGGTCACGGGACGGAGCATGGAGATCCTCGGGGATGGGCGGTCAGGCGGTATCGGGCGGAAAGAGCGGCCCGGAGGGCCGCGCTCCCGGGCTCGCATCCGGCGTCGGCAGGGGTCTTCCCCGGAAGCGGGGGGCCCTCCGGGCCGCGCTTCCAACGGCGTGCCCCGGCCCACTGCCTTCATCGCGCCGCCACCAGGTCGGCGGTGTGGGTGCGGATGTAGGCGCGCATCGGCGCCAGGGTGCCGGGGCGGCCGAGGGTCTGGACGAAGCGCCGGTTGAGCGCGGCGAAGGGGTCGGTCCCTTCCGGCGGTGCCGACAGTCCGGCGGCGACGCCCTCTGCCTCGCGCAGCACCGCCGCCGGGGTGCTGGCGCCCAGGGCGGTGTAGGCGGCGGCGATGTCGCCGTAGGTGGGCAGCTGGCGGTCGCGATTGGCGAGCAAGGCCGAAAATCCGATGAATACCGGCGAAGCGCCGGGCCCGTTGTCGCCTTCGACCCACGACCACGCCAGCACATGGCGGGCCGGCTCCGGCCACGAGCGCCAGCGCCCGCTGGTGGCCCCGGCGGCCTGCAGACGGGTGCGCAGGTCGGTGGTCACCGCCTGCACCAGCTGGGCCTCGGGCAGGGCCTCGATCTGCGCGCCGGTGAGGGCATCGGGTAGGGGCAGGGACGGTTCACGCGACAGCCACCACACCGCCAGGGCGGCCATCACGGTGACCGCGAACAGGCTGGGCAGGACCGGCTTCATCGCCACGCATTCACTGCGGAAACCAGAACTGGCCGTTGCTCCACTGCGTCGACAGCGGCCCCGAACCCGTGGGGCCGGTGCCGCGACCGCGCAGCAGCCGGCTGCTGCCGGTGTGGCCATCACCGTAGATCAGGTTGGCCTGGCCGCGATGGCGCTCGTAGTTCACCCCGCCGGCGCCGATGGTCATCACCGGCAGCGCATCCTGGCCGTTGTCGCGGTCGGCGGCGGTGCGGTAGTAGTTGTTCTCGACCAGCACCATGACTTCGCTGAGATGGCCGAAGGTGCCCACCGCACCGCCGAAATACTGGCCATCCCAACCGCCGACATGGTTGGCGGGGTCGTCGTTCCACCAACCGTTGCCGGCGTAGCTGGCATCGGTGCCGGTCTGCGCCCCACCCGGACCGAAGCTCAGCCCGCGCACCTGCACCCGGTTCTCGGGGCAGCGCCAGATGCCCAACCGGCTGCGATCAGTGACCAACTGGTGCGGATTGATGAGGTCCATCGACTCGGCCAGGTATTCGCCCCACAGCTTGGCGGGGGCCGTGCCTCTGATGGTGTAGACCACCCGCCCCTCGTTGTCGCCGACGTAGACCTGGATGCCGGTGTAGAGCTGGCGCAGGTTCGACTGGCAGACGCTCTTGCGCGCCGCGGTGCGCACCAGCCCCACCGCCGGCAGCAACATGCCAGCGAGGATGGCGATGATGCTGATCACCACCAGCAGCTCGATCAGGGTGAAGGCGCGGATGCGGCTGGCCATGGCTACCCCCGGTCTGGATGCAGGAAGCATACCCCGGATCGGCCGGGGCTGCACCCACGCAGATGACCAAGAATGAACAACCGGTTGCATTATTTTCGATGGAAATACCGGACAGGACCATGCCGCCGTCTCAGGCACACCGACGTGAGGGCTGCGCATGGGTTCAGCCTATCAAGGCTGTATGAAATATAAATATTTATTTCTTTCTCAATATAATCTTATTTTTGACAATTGTTTACAATGAACTCAGTTCAGTTTATAGACTTCAGATGAAAGAATTGATATCCTTCCTCCAGTGCCCCGTGAACACCACCGACCCCCTCCTTGCCCCGCCCCCGACGCGGCCCCAGCAGCTCACCGACTGGCTGCGCGCGCAGGTGCTCAGCGGCGCCCTCGCCCCCGCCACCCGCCTGCCCACCACCCAGGAGCTGGCGCGGCGCTGGAACGTGCACATCACCGTGGCCCAGGCGGCGCTGACCCCGCTGGTGGCCGAGGGGCTGCTGCTGCGCCGGCCGCGCCTGGGCACGGTGGTGCGCGGGACCGCCGCCCCGCTCGGACGGGTGGCGGTGTTCCACCCGGAGCCGGCGCACTGGTCGGGGGGCGAACGCTTCACCCACCGCCTGGTGCGCACGGTGGCGGCGCGCCTCGACGGCGCCGGCATCGCCACCTGCACCCTGGCCGACGACCGCCCCGAGCGCGAGCGCGAGGCGATGCCGGCCGACCTGCTGCGCCTGGCGCGCTCGCGCCAGATCGACGCGGTGATCGCCTGCGAGACCCATCCCTACGTCGACCGCTGGCTCGCCGCCCTGCCGGTGCCGGCGGTGTCCTGCGGCTCGGGTCCGCACCTGCACCAGGTGTGGTTCGATCTCGCGCAGTTCGCTCTCAGCGGGGTCGAGCAGCTGGCGGCGCGCGGCTGCCGCAGCGCGGGTCTGATCTCGGTGCTGCCGCGGCGGCGCGACGACGACCGGCCCCCGGCGCTCCATTGCCGGCTGCTGGAAGGCTTCCTGGCCGCCACCGCCGCCACCGGCATCGCCACCCGCGCGGAGTGGATCCGCGTCCCCGCCGACCACTGCCAGGCCGCCGAGCCGGTGGCGGAGCGCTTCGGCTACGACGCCGTGCGCGCCATGTGGGCGCAGCCCGAGCGGCCGGACGGCCTGCTGGTCTTCACCGACCTGGCGGCGCGCGGCGCGCTGATGGGCCTGCACGGCTTCCTCGGCGACGGCCGGCCGCCACCCCGGCTGGTGCTGCACCGCAATGCCGAACTCGGGCTGTTCTGCCCGCTGCCCGCCGACTACCTCGACCTCAGCGTGGCCACCGTCGCCGACGCCCTGATCGCCCAGGTGCAGGGCCTGCACCGCGGCCAGAGCACCGGGCTGGAGCTGCTGCCGTACCGCCTGGTGCGCGGAGAGGGCGGCTGACCTCAGCCCCGACCGCGCACCGCCGCCAACTCGTCGAGGTGCGCGCGCACATAGGCGCGCAGCAGGCCGACCACGCCGCCGGCACGCTCGGCCGCGACCAGCTCGCGGTTGGCGGCGGCGAACGGGTCGGGGCCTTCCGGCCTGGCGCCGCCTTGGGTCCAGCCCCCGGCGTCGGCGGCCTTGCGCGCCATCTCGACCGCCTCCGCGCAGCGGGACGCACCGATGGCGCGATAGGCCTCAGTCAGCTCCGCGAGGGTCGGGGCATGCACGGCGGTGGCGGCGAGATGATTGGCGAAGCCGGTGAACTGCGAAGACGGGCCCGGCCCGTTGTCGTCGATGAACCAGGACAGGGCGAGCACATGCCGTGGCGCCGGCGCCAGGGCCCGCCAGCGCGCCCCGACCTGGTCGGGCCCGCGATCGGACAGGTGCCAGCGCAGTTCGCTGACCACGGCGTAGACCAGCCGGTCGTCCGGGAGGGCGGCGAGGGCCTCAGCAGTCTGCGCGGCGGGCAGGTCGTACGCGCGCCCGGCGCGCGGCCAGTGAACCGCCACGCCGGCGGCAACCACCACCGCGAAGGCCGGCAGCAGCCAGCGGCGCCAGGCGGGGCTCCGCTCAGTCACCGGCCCACCAGGCCTTTCCGTTGGTGAAGCAGCGCGCCACCGTGGGCGTGGCGGCGAAGCCGGTGCCGCCGCCGCGACCGCGCAGCAGGCCGGTGCCGCCGACGTGGCCGTCGGCGAACACCAGGTTGGCGCGCAGGCCATGGCGGTAGGTCACGTTCTCCATCGAGCCGGGGATGGCCGGGACACTGGCCCCGGTCTCCTTCCACGGCTCGCTGCGCACGGTGATCCCCTCCAGCACCGCGATGAGTTCGCTGGTGTGGGACAGCCTGGACAGCTGGGCGCCGAAAAAACGCCCATCCCAGCCAAGCGTCCTGGGATTGTAGCCGTTGCCGGAATAGCTGCCGAAGATCTGCCCGTCCACACCCGCCACGGTGTTGTCGCAGAGCCAGCGCTGGGCACGGTTCTCGGGGCAGTTCCAGATGCCGAAGCGCGAGGACTGCCCCGACGTGCCTCCGGCGGGATAGCCGGTCTCGCCCGGGTCGACCATGTAGCCCCATTTCACGTCGACGGCACCATCCTGGACCGAGGGCAGAGTGCCTTCCCAGTCCCCGGCATAGACCATGATCTGCACGTGGATCTGGCGCAGGTTCGAACCGCATTTCCCGGCGTTGGCCGACCGGCGCACCATGCCGATGGCTGGCAGCAGCATCGAGGCGAGGATGGCGATGATCGAGATCACCACCAGCAGTTCGATCAGGGTGAAGCCCCGCGAACGGATACGATCGGCCATGGCTTCCTCCGTCCGTCACCTGGTCACTATGCCCCAGGCATGGTTTGCCTGCAACATAGCCTGGTCAACTTTGAGTACAACCGGTTGTTTTATATGTTTTGAACCCCAGGATCACGCACCGCCATGACCACCCCCTCCTGGCAGGCCGCCATGCCCGCGGTCCCTGCCCTCGCCATCCCCGCCGACGCCGCCGGGCGCGCCGCCCAGCGGGCGCGGCTGCGCGGCGCGTTCACCCGCCTGCTCGGCGACTTCCCCGCCCGTCCGGCCCCCGCCGCGGCCACCATCCTGGGGGTCGAGCAGCGCGACGGCTACCGCATCGAGCGATTCACCTTCGACGACCGCGCCGGCTCGCAGGTGCCCGGCGTGTGCTACATCCCCGACGGCCCCGGCCCCTTCCCGGCGGTGCTGTGGTGCCACTGGCACGGCGGCGACCATGCCCGCGGCCTGGCGGCGATCGAGCAGACCGCCTACACTCCGGAGGCGCCGGGGCCGGCCCTGGCCCGGCGCGGCTACGTGGTGCTGGGGATCGACGCCCCCGGCTTCGGCCAGCGCCACGGCTGCGGACCCGACCGCACCACCGGGCGCGAGGGCGAGTCGAGCTGGGCCAAGCACCAGCTGCTCTACGGCCGCACCCTGTGGGGGCTGATGCTGCACGACGACCGGTGCGCCCTCGACCTGCTCGCCGCCCGCCCCGAGGTCGACCCGGCGCGCATCGGCACCGCCGGCATCAGCATGGGCTGCCTGCGCGCGCTGTGGCTGGCGGCGCTCGACGAGCGCCTGCGCGCCACGGTGGCGATCTGCTGCCTGACCCGCATGCTCGACCTGATCGCCGCCGACGGCCTGTGCCTGCACGGGCACTACTACTACGTGCCCGGCGTGCTCACGGTGGGCGACATCGAGGCGGTGCTGGCCTGCATCGCCCCGCGCGCCCTGTTGTCGCTCAACGGCTCCGACGACACCCTCACCCCGGTGGAGGGCATCCGCACCGCCGAGCGCCTGGCGCGACCGGCGTGGGAACTCGACGGCGCCGGCGGGCGCCTGCGCATCGCCATCGCGGATGGGGTGGGCCACGCCTGGACCCCGGCGATGTGGCAGGAGTCGCTCGCCTTCCTCGACCGCCACCTGCAGCCGGAGGGCTGACGGAAAGTCTTCCTGCAACCGGTTGTATTTCTTGGTTCGCCTGCTAGCCTGGGGCATCCCCGGGTTGCGGAGGCCACCGCTCATGAGGTATCATCGCCCTGGAGGGACGACCATGCGCCACGCCAGGGTCTCCGCCTTCACCCTCATCGAGCTGCTGGTGGTGATCGCCATCGTGGCGATCCTGGCCGGCATGCTGCTGCCGGCGGTCAACCTGGTGCGCAGCGCGGCGCGCAGCACCCAGTGCCTGTCCAACCTGCGCCAGATCGGCCTGGGCCTGGCGATCTACGCCGAGGACAACGACCAGGTCTACCCCTACGTCTACCGCAACTCCGACACCGCCACCTGGGGCAACCTGCTGAGCGAGACCATCGAGGACGCCATGAAGGCCGCGAGCGGCGATCCGCTGGGGGTGTTCCGCTGCCCGGAGAACCGCATCCAGCGCTTCCGCTGCGATGAAGGCTCGAGCAGCGAGACCTGCACCAGCTACGCTGGCAACGGCATGAATGGCCTCGCCACCGGGTGGGACGGCATGTTCTTCGGCGCCCCCCTCGGCCGCATCAGCCATGCCTCGGACCTGCGTGCGGTGGGCGAGTCCTCCTACTATCGCATGGCGGAACCCTGGTTCAGCGATGGCGCCGGGGCGATCGGGGTCCCTCCACCGACGGGAAGCCTGCGCTACATCCGCTATCCGCACCGCGGCCGCACCAGCCTCCTCTTCGCCGACATGCACGCCGACACCACCAAGCTGCTGGGCTACCGCGGCAACCTGATCGGCCCCAACGAGCCGCGGGCAGGCAGCTGGTCCAACGGCCGCGCCTTCTACGCCCAGGACTGACCCGCCACCGCCCCGGAACCGCCATGCCCACCGCTCCGCGCCTCTTCGCCGACCTGCCCCCTGCCGGGGCGCTGACCACCCAGGCGGAGCGCGCCGCGGCCCTGCGCCGGGCCGCCAACCATCTGGCGCGCAAATGCTTCGCCCCCGACGGGCGCTGGCTGCTGGCGGGCGCGGCGCCGGAATGCCGCGAGCACCTGTGGCTGGCGGGCAGCCTGCTCACCGGCGACGCCGCCGACCAGGCCCTGGCCTCGGCGCTGGTCACCGCGGCGCCGCCGCCGGCGATGGCCAACGGCCTCGATCTGCGCCCGGCGGCGCCGTGGTGCATCTTCGCCAACAACCACGCCCTCACCATCCTCCACCGCCACGACCGGCTGCTGACCCCGGCGGCGCGCGCACGCCTGACCGGCTGGGCGCGCCAGGCCCTGGGCAACCACCCCGGCAACCGCCAGGCGGACTACCAGTTCCACGGCTACAACGACAACATGCCGGCCAAGGCCACCTGCGGGCTGATCCTGGGCGGCGAGATGTTCGGCGAGCCGGCCGCGGTGGCGCACGGGGTGTGGCTGCTGCGCCAGCTGCGCGACCAGTTCGCCCGCCGCGGCGCGGTGTCGGAGTACAACAGCCCGACCTATTCGCCGCTGACCGTGGCCTATCTGGGCGAGATCGCCCAGGACGCCCGCGACCCGGAGGCGCGCGCGCTGGCCGCCGGCTGCGCCGAGCGCATGTGGGCCGAGATCCTCGGCCGCCACCATCCCGGACTGGGCTTCAACCCCGGGCCGTACTCGCGCGCCTACGCCGTCGACAGCATCGGCCAGCTCAGCCAGATGAACATCCTGCTGTGGCTGGCCCTGGGCGAGGGCGTGGTGCCCGACCCGCTGGCGGAATACACCCGCGAACCCGCGCGCCTGCCCCTGCACCACAGCGGCGACGTGCCCTTCAACCTCGCCGGCGGGGCCTGGCTGGCGACCATGCGCTACGAGCCACCCGCCCACCTGGTGGCGTGGATGCGCGGCCGCGGCTACCCCTACCGCATGGTCGCCACCGCCGAGCGCGCCGAGGGCGCCGGGCTGTTCGGCATGAGCCACGCCGCCGGCACCATCCTCGCCACCTCGCACCACGAGCCCGACCTGGCGGTGGGCACCTGCTACGGCGACTGGTCGGCCGGGCAGTCCGAGGAATGGCAGGTGGCCTGGCGCCGGCGCGCGCCGGTGCGCGACCCCGCCGACGTGCGCTGCGCCTTCATCCGCCTGGTGCTCGACGACGCCCGCCCCGGCGCGCGCGAGAGCAGCCCCGGCGGCCAGTGGCAGGACGAATGCGGCTTCACCGGCGACCATGCGCGCACGGTGGCGCTCCAGGCCGGGCGCTCGGCCCTGGTGCTGTGCTCGCCGGTGCCGACCCTGGCCGGGCGCGCCCTGCGCAGGCTGCGCTTCCTGGTGGCGGCGGGCGAGCACTGCGCCCCCCTCGACCTGGTCGAGCTGGATGCGCTGCGCCGGGTGCTGTGGATCGAGGACGGCGGCGTGCGCCTGGGCGTGCGCTTCCTCGGCGCCACTTGCTTCGGCGCCGCCGAGCCGCTGAGCGTGGAGCGCCGCGACGGCTACGCCCTGTGCTGGCTCGACCTGTGGAACGGCCCCGGGCGCGGCTTCACCGCCGACCAGCTCGCCACCGCCAGCGTGGGCTTCGTCAGCGAGGTCGGACTCGCCGCCGAGGAGGACCGCGCCGCCTTCCGCGCCCGCGTGCTGGACGCGCCGCTGCTCGACTACGAGTACTTCGGCCAGCGCACGGTGCGCTGGCGCGGCGCCGGCGGCGAGCTGGCGCTGTCGCTCGGCCTGCGCAGCTGGGGCCGGCGCTTCGCCACCATCGACGGCCGCCAGGTCGCCGAGCCGGTGTGGGAGGCCACCGGCCTGCCCGCCGGGCGCCTGCCCTTCCTGGACGGCACGGCGGCGCCGGGCGCCTTCGACCTGCCCTTCGCCGACCTCGCCGCGCACTTCGCCCCGCACGAGCCCTGGGCCATCCATCACGCCGCCGGGCGCGGCCCGGCGGGCGGGCCATGATGATCACCGCCAACCGGTTGCCGGCATCCGGCCCTGGCTACGCTGCCGGCATGCCCAATACCCCGGTGGTCACCCTCCAGCACATCGCCGACCTGGTCGGGGTGCACAAGTCGACCGTGCACCGAGCCCTGCGCGGCGATCCCCGGGTCGAGGCCGGCACTACCGAGCGCATCCGCGCCGCCGCCGCCCAGCTCGGCTACGACCCCGCGGTCAACCAGGGCGCGCGCGCGCTGTCGCTGCGCAAGACCGGCAAGGTGGAATCGAACCAGCTGATCGCCCTGCTCTTCCCCGTGGTGTTCACCCGCGGCGCCTACTTCCAGCGCATGTACGTCAGCTTCATGGAGGCGATCAGCCTGGCGCGCTACGACGTGCTGGCGCGCATCCACGATACCGCCGTCCCCTCGCTGCCGCCGAGCGTGGTACGCGGCGACGTCGACGCGCTGGTGGCGCTCAACCACCCCAAGGAGCTGGCGGCGGTCCAGACCGCCCTGGCGGCGGTCCCCGCGCCCCTGCGCCGGCCGCTGATCACCCTCTTCACCCCCATGCCCGGGGCGAGCCTGGTCACCGCGGACCTGCACCAGGCCGGACGCCTGTCCATGGCCCACCTGCTCGACCTCGGCCACCGCCGCATCATCACCGTCGCCAACATGGCCTTCCGCTCCGAGGAGCGGGTCGAGGGCTGCCGTGCCGAGCTGGCGGCGCGCGGCATGGACCCGGACCGCCACCTGGTGGCGCTGGAGTCGGACAAGCGCATCCCCGACGAGGAGCAGCGCCTCGCCGAGGTCCTCGACCGCCTGCTCGCCGCCGCCCCCGACGCCACCGCCCTGCTCGCCCCCCAGGACCAGGCCGCGCAGAAGTTCATGCGCCTGCTCGCCGAGCGCGGCCGTCCGGTGCCCGAGCGCATGAGCCTGATGGGCTGCGACGACACCGACCCGGTGCCCGGCCCCGGCGGTGGCAACATCCTCAGCTCCATCGCCCTGCCGCTGGAGCAGCTCGGCCGCGAGGCCGCCAACCTGGCGATGGAGGCCCCCGCCGAGCCGCGCACCATCGTGCTGCCGGTGAGCCTGCGCGTGCGCGCCACCACCAGACCGCCGACCTGAATTCCGCGCTGAGGAAGGAAGATCGTTTCACCGCGGCGACGCGGCGACGCGGCGGAAGAGCAAAGCGCGCCAGGCTCCATCGGCCATGCGAGCCGTCCCAACTGCCGGGCTGGAGCCCGGCGCTCCCAGGGAAGAACCCAGCGACCCGCCGCGTCGCCGCGTCGCTGTGGTAGCCATTCTTCTCTTCTGCTGGAAAGCCGGCCCTCACCAATCGTCGCTGCGGAATGGCACCGCTGGCAGGTCGTCGCGGTTGTAGAGGTTGCACAGCGGATGGTCGGCCCAGCCGTAGCGCACCGCCACCGGGTCGGCCACAGCGGGCGCCGACACCACCACCGTCTCGCCGTCGATGCGCGCCTGGGCCCACACGAAGGCGCGGTCGGCGCCGGCGATAGCGAAGCCGGTGGGTCCGCCGCCCAGCGACTTCAGGCCGGCGGCATGGGCGAAGCGCAGGCGCAGGGCCGCACCCTCGCGCTCCAGGCCGGTGAAGGCCGGCCCCGCGCTCGCCACCGCCTTGCCATAGGTCCCGGCCAAGGCGGCCAGGGCCAGGCGGCGGCCGACGTCCTGCTTATCCCCGGGATGGATGTCGTAGATCTCGCCGCGGTCGATCGCCACCGCCAGGGCGCAGCCGGGCACGGTCTGAGCGACCTGGGCCTGGGCCTCGCGCACCCGCGCCCAGCCCGAGTCGCCGGGCTGGGACGGCCGGGGTCCGAAGCCGGCGAGCTGGACGATCAGGAAGGGGAAGTCGCCGACCCCGAACAGCGCGCGCCAGTCGGCGACCAGATCGGTCAGACGCCGGCGGTAGTGCTGGGCGTCGCCGACGTTGCCCTCGCCCTGGTACCAGATCGCGCCCTTGATCGCGAAGGGCGCGAGCGGGCGGATGATCGCCTGGTAGCAGCCGGCGGGCAGGTCGCGGATCTCGGGAGGCCGCCCGCTGATGCCGCCCATCGGCGTACTGGTGCGGCAGGTCCAGGCGGTGAGCGGCAGCGGCGCCTCGCCAGCGGCGCGCAGCGCCGGGGCGCCGCCCTGGAAGCCATCGCCCAGCACCCGCACCACGATCAGCGCGCGGCCGTCGCGGCAGCTCCCAGCGGGGATGCGGTAGTGGCGGGGGCCCTGCCGGCCCTGGCCGTCATTGCCCTCGGCGCCGAGGAAGGTCCCGTTGCACCAGGCGTTGTCGCTGCCGCGGATGGTGCCGAGGTCGAGCTGCAGTTCGCGCCCCTGCCAGCCGGCCGGCAACGCCAGCTCGCAGCGGAACCAGGCCACTCCGGCGAAGGCCTTGCCTGCGGACTGCGGCCAGGCCTGGGGCAGGGCGATGGGCTGCCACTCGGGACCGGCGGCGGCGGTCGGCCAATCACGGGTGGATTCCCAGGCGGGATCGAGCTTCCGCCAGGCCGCCTCGTGGCGCCCGGCGAAGGCCGCCAGGATATCGGCGGGCGGAGGATCCGGCTGGCGCGCCAAGCTGGCGGGACTGCTCCAGCTCTGGATGGCGGTGGCGCCCCAGGCGGCCTGGATCAGGCCGATGGGCACCCCGGTCTCGCGGTGCAGATGGCGGCCGAAGACGAAGCCCACCGCCGAGAAGCCGCCGTGGTTGGACCGTTCGTCGGCGACCCCGCCGCGCGCCGAGCGCCACGGCGCCGGCACCGTCGCCGCGGGATCGGCGGCGCTGCGCCGCGGCACGTAGGCCAGGCGCACGCCGTCCGGCTCGCGCTCGCCGCCGAGTTCGTTCCACCACTGGGTCGCACCGCGGATGCCCATCTCCATGTTCGACTGGCCGGAGCACAGCCACACATCGCCCACCAGCACGTCGGTGAACTCGACGCGCTGCGGCCCCGCCACCGTGAGGGTGTGCGGCCCGCCGGCCGTCAGCGGCCCCAGCCGCGCCTGCCAGGCGCCATCGGCCCCCGCGGTGGCGCCGGCGGTGGCCCCGGCCACGCTCACCGTGACGCTGGCGCCGGGGGTGGTCCACCCCCACACCGGACAGGCGGCCTCGCGCTGCAGCACCATGTGGTCGCTGAACAGCCCGTGCACGAAGGGCCGGTCGATCGGCGAGTGGTCAGAGGCGAGCAGCCGGGCGGCGCCCAGGCAGATCAGCAGGCAGATCAGCAGGCAGAGCGGCAGACGGATCGGCATGACCGATCATATGACATGGTGCAACCGGTTGTCTATCATATATGGTGCAGCCCTGGCCGGTCCCCCGCCCGCCACGCCCCGGGGGTGACGCCGGCCTGGCGGCGGAACACCCGCGCCAGGTGGGCGGCGTCGCAGAAGCCGGTGCGCGCCGCCACGTCGGCCAAGGGCAGGCCGCTGCGCAGCAGCACCCCGGCGTGGCGGATGCGCACCTGGCGCAGGTGCTCCATCGGCGAGGCGCCGGTCACCGCGCGGAACAGCCGGCAGCAGGCCGAGGGCGCCAGGCCGGCGGCGGCGGCGAGGTCGCCCAGGTGCAACGGCTCGGCGTGGCGCTGCTCGACGGTGTCGATCACCGCCAGCACCGCATCCATGCGCGGGCTGGCGGCAGCGGCGGGGCCGGGGTGGTCGCCAGACCAGGCCCGGCACAGGCGCGCCACCGCCGCCAGGGCCAGGGCCTCGGCGGTGAGGACGTCCGCCGGCTCACGGCCGCCGCGGGGCGGGAAGCCGGCCAGCAGCGCCGCCAGCGCGGCGGTGGCGGCGCGGTCCAGGCGCAGGCGGTGGCGCACGCCCTCGCCGGCGCGGAAGTAGGGCTCGACGGTGAACAGCGGCAGGAAGCCCGGCACCGCCTGCAGCCGCGCCAGGTGCTCGGCAAGGAAGCGCGGATGCAGCAGCAGATGGTCGACCTCGAGGCGGCCGCGGCGCTCGTAGCCGTGGCGGGCGCCCTCGGGGATGACGAAGGCGTCGCCGGCGGCGAGCGGGAAGACATGGTCCTCGAGGTGGTGCCAGCCGCGTCCGGCCACCACCAGGTTGATCTCGATGAAGGCATGGGTGTGCATGCCGATGGCGTAGTCGCGATGGCGGAAGGCGCAGGCCGGGGCGGTGCCGGCGGGAAAGATGTCCTCCACGCTCCAGTGGTGCTTGCCGAGGGCGCGCGGCAGCGGCTTGGGCTGGGCTTCCATGCCCCCAGCCTATCCGCGCCGGCGCTCCGGCCAGGGCAGCACGGGCATCCAAGCACGCGGCAAGGGCGTCCAAAACTGGCGACCGCGGGCTGGCATGCTGCGCGCATGAGCCACCCGCCCTGCCCCGCCGCCGTCCTGGAGGAGCTCCAGGAGTTCGCCGCCCTCGGCTTCTACGAGGGCCTCGACCTGCCCTGGCCGCGCGCCTACGGCCTGGCCGCGCGGCGCCTCTACGAGCGCATGCCCATCGTCCTGCCGGCCGGGCGCTGGCTGCTGCCCGACGCGGCGGAATACCCGCTCGCCATCCCCGCCAGCGACAACCTCGATGCGCCCCACGCCCTGATGGTCGGCTTCCAGCACAGCTGCGGCCTGCGCATCGACCAGGCGGTGGTGGCGCTGCGCCGGCGCCAGCGCCCGGACCTGGCCCCGGCGATCGACGCCCTGGTCGCCGACCTGGGGCCGCGCCTGGCGCACCACGGCGGCTACACCCACCACAACCCCGACCTGGTGCGGGTGGTGGAGGAGGGCTTCCTGGCCATGACCGCCGGCCTGGAGGCGTTGGCCGAACCGTCCCCGCTGCAGCTGGCGCTGCGCGACTGGCGCGCCGGCGTGCTCGCTGTCCACGCCCGCACCCTGGCGGCGATCCGTACCGCCGCGCTGGCGGCAGCGGGCGGCGAGCGCGCGCGTCTGACCCGGGTGGCGGGGGCCTTCGCCTGGGCCTTCCTGCATCCCGCCCGCGACTTCCTGGAGGGGCTGCTGGCCTGCCACGTCGCCTGGCTGCTCGACGGCTGCGACGGCATCGGCCGCTTCGACCGCATCCTCGGCCCGCTCTACGAACGTGACCTCGCCAGCGGCGCGCTCGACCAGGCCACCGCCAGCGCCCTGGTCGACGAGTTGTGGACCGCCTTCCAGGAGCGCCGCGGCTGGAACCTCCAGCTCGGCGGCCGCCTGGCCGATGGCAGCCTGTGCGACAACGCCCTCACCCGCGAATCCCTGGCCGCCTGCGCGCGCCGGCGCCAGACCCGGCCCAACGTCGCCCTGCGCGTGGCGCGCGACACCCCCGCCGCCACCCTCGACCTCGCCCTGCAGGCCCTGGCCGCCGGCAGCGGCCGCCCGGCGCTCTACAACGATGAGCGCTACATCGAACTGCTCACCGCCCCGCCCTTCTCGGTGCCGCTGGCCGAGGCGGTGGAATACGGCTTCGGCGGCTGCACCGAGACCATGCTCGGCGGGCTGGCCAACGTCGGTTCGCTCGACGGCGAGATCAACCTGGCGCGCGCCCTCGAACTGGCCGTGCACGGCGGCCGCGACCCGCGCAGCGGCGCGCAGGCCGGCCCCGCCACCCCCGACCTCGCCGCCTGCGCCACCTGGAATGACTTCCTCGCCGCCCTCGACCGCCAGATCGGGCACCTCACCGACGCCTTCCTGGCCTGGGCCCAGCCGGCCCTGGCGCGGCGGCGCGACTCTGGCGACCCCAAGCTCTGCCGCACCGCCCTCACCCGCGGCTGCCTGGAGCGCGGGCGCTCGTTCGAGGACGGCGGCGCCCTGCACAACTGGTCGGTGGTCAGCTACCAGGGGGTGGCCAACCTGATCGACGGCCTGGCCGCGCTCGAACTGCGGGTGTTCCGCGAACGCAGCATCGCCCCGGCGCGCCTGCTGGAGGCCCTGCGCGCCGATTTCCAGGGCTTCGCCGTCGAGCGCGCCCTGCTCGCCGGCGCCCCGCGCTTCGGCAACGACGACGATCGCGCCGACCTGCCCGGGGCGGCGGTGCTGCGCCGGGCCTGGGCCCGCCTGCTGGCGGCCGGGACCCCGCGCGGCGGGCGCTTCGTGCCGGCGGTGATCAACTTCACCACCTACGGCCGCGCCGGCGCCACGGTCGGCGCCCTGCCCGACGGCCGCCGTGCCGGAGAGCCGCTGGCGGATTCCGCCGGCGCCGGCGCCGGGCGCGACCGCCACGGCCCCTCGGCCCTGCTCGCCTCGGTGGCCAAGCTGCCGCTGGAGCTCGCGGTCGGCACCCCGGTGGTCAACCTGCGCTTCCAGCGCGATGTGCTGGACGACGCCGCCGGTCGCGCGGCGGTGGCGGCGCTGGTGCGCGGCTTCTTCGCCCGGGGCGGGCTGCAGGTGCTGGTGTCATGCCTGTCGACGGCGGAGATGCGCGCCGCCCAGCGCGAACCCGAGCGCCACCGCGACCTGATCGTGCGCATCGGCGGCTTCAGCGCCCACTTCACCCTGCTCGATCCCGTGCTGCAGGAGACGGTGATCGCGCGCAGCGAGCATGGCGCGGGCTGATTCAGCCGCCGCGCCCGGCCTGGCGCACGAAGGCGCGCGGGCTGAGGCCGATCAGGCGGCGGAAGGTGCGCGAGAAGAAGAACGGGTCGGCGAAGCCCGCGGCCTGGGCGGCGGCCGCCACGCTGGCGCCCTCCAGCAGCAGCCGGCAGGAGGCGTTGACGCGCTCGCGGCGCAGGAAGGCCAGCGGCGCCAGGGCGTAGGCCTGGCGGAAGCCCCGGCGCATGGCGTCGTAGCCCAGCCCATGGCGGCGCGCCAGCAGCTGGAGGTTCCAGTCGCGGCCGGGATCCGCGACCAGCTCGGCGCGCACCGCGGCGAGGGCCGGGGACGCCACCGGGCCGGCGGCCGGGCGGCGCAGGGCCAGGGCCTCGGCGAGCAGGGCGAGCAGGCGCGCGCCGCCGGCGGCGTCGCCGGCGGCGAGGCGGTCGCCGACCGCCACCACC